>JAUHYN010000173.1 GCA_030426505.1 bacterium
GACGCGCTTCACGTCGAACATCGCCTTGCCACCGTCGATCGTGAGCACGGCCGCCATGCCGACGGAGCGCGTGCCGTCGTTCATCTGCCAGCTCACGGAGTCCACCGCGCCCGGGTTGAGGTAGAGGCTGTCGTACGCCTTGCCGGACTCGAGCACGGTCTTGCCCGCGAGGTCCGTCGCGCGGCCGCCGGCCTCCTGGATGTTCGAGAAGACGCCGAACTTCACGCCGGTCGACGCGAGCATCTTCGCGAGGGCCGGGTCACCGACGTTCGCCTGCTCGAGCGTGCGGTCGAGGGCGTCCGTGCCGTCCTGCTTCGGCGGTCCGTGGCTGACCACGATCACCGGCGCGCCCTCGGCGGCCTTCACGATCTTCGCGGTCGCGTCGATGTCGGCCGGCGTGTACTGGCAGCCGTCCTCCGCGTGGATGTACGCCTTGTCGTAGTAGCCGGGCACCGAGACGATCGACACGTCGTCGAGCGCGGCGAGGCGCACGTGGTTCAGGTTGACCACGTTCGGGTGCTTCTCGGCGATCGCGCGGACCGCGTCGTTGAAGTCCGACTTCTTCTCGCGGTTGCCGATC
Organism: bacterium; assembly: GCA_030426505.1. Classification (GTDB taxonomy): domain Bacteria; phylum Myxococcota; class Kuafuiibacteriia; order Kuafuiibacteriales; family Kuafuiibacteriaceae; genus JAUHYN01. The sequence continues at coordinate 581 of JAUHYN010000173.1, forward strand.
ACGACCAGCGTCGGGAGCCCCTTCGCGGCGATCGGCATGAGCGCGTTCTCGATCTGGCTCTTGGTCTCGCCGAGGTCGCCCGCGATCACGATCGCGTCCACGCCCTTCTCCTCGAAGTACTCGAGGAACGACTGGATGTTCTCGAGGTTTTCCGGCGTGTCCTCTTTGATGTTCGCGAGGACACCGAGGACGGCCTTCTTGTCGTCGTCCTTGCTGGTCTCGGTGAGCTTGGCGCCGGTGCGGTCGAACGTGCGATCGCCGGCGGAGATCTTCTGCGCCTCGCCGTCCGTCTTCCAGGGCGCGAAGCAGTCCATGTTGTCGACCTTGGCCTCGACCGGCTTCTTCGGCGCTTCCTTCGTGACCGGCTTCTTCTCGGTCGCTTTCTTCTCCTCGGCCTTCGGGCACCCCAAGAGGAGGGCCGGGGTCAGGACGAGCGCCGCGAGGGAGGCGATACGGTGCGTAGAGTCATACACTTTGGGCATGGCGCGCGGACCATAGCTACACCGCCGTTTCGCGGCAAGGCGGGCTCGACGCCTCCGCACAGACCTGGTCGAATGGCCCGGCGATGTTTGCGCGACACCGCGCGCGGTGGGCCTCGTGCCTCATCGCGGTGGGCTTCGGCTGCGACTGCGGGGGCGGGGCGCCCCCGTCGGACGCCGTCCCGTTCGACGTCGCGCCGGACATCGTCGACTTCGGCCGCGTCGCCCTCGGCCGATCGGCGCAGGGCGCCTTGCGGATCGAGAACCAGGGCCTCGGGTCGCTCGCCATCGAGCGGGTCGAGATCTCTGAGGGGATACGAGCGGAGATCGAGGTCCGCGGGACCCCGGCCGGGCTCGGGCGCGCCGGGCTCGCCGATCTCGAGGTGGTCTTCACGCCGACGCAGGTCGGGACGCGCCGGGACACGATCACCTTCGTCGTCGACGGCGAGCGCTTCGACGTCCTCGTCCTCGCGACCGTCGTCGATCCATCCCTGGTCGCCACGCCGGATCGCATCGACTTCGGGCGCGTGGTGGTCGGCGCGGTCGCGACCGCCACCGTCACGCTCGAGAACCGCGGGCAGGGGCGGGTGAAGATCTCCGCGCTCGCGCTCGAGATGGGGACCTCGTCCGAGTTCGTCGCGACCCTCGACAACGTCACGAGCCTCGCGAGCGGGGAGTCGCTCGACTTCTTGGTCCAGTACGCGCCGAACGGCGCCGGCGTCGACTCCGGGCGGGTCGTCGTCGCGGACGACGGGGAGGGCGTCGACCCGGTCGGCGTCGCGTTGTTCGGCGAGGCGATCACCGACGAGCTCGAGGTGCTCCCCGCCGCGGGCCTGCAGTTCGAAGGCGTCTTCGTCGGCGAGACGCGCACGGCGGAGCTGGAGCTGCGGAACGTCGGCTCCACCGCGCACGAGGTGACGGCGCTCGACATCTCGATGTTCGCGGATCGCTTCTCGGTCGGGCTGGACCCGGGCGAGATCCCGTTCACGTTGGAGGCGGGCGCGATCGTCCGGGTCCCGGTGCGGTTCGCGCCGTCCGAGTCGGGCGCGTTCGCGACGTCGCTGCGGATCGAGAGCACGGGGCTGGTCGATCCGATCCCCGTGACGCTGATCGGGATCGCGGTCCAGGTCGAGCCCGCGGTCGCGCGCTTCGACGCGCGGCTCGACTTCGGGACGATCACGCGCGGCCACGCGACGCCGCGGCGCTTCACGATCACGAACGGCGGGGACAGCTCGATCGACGTGCGCGCGCTCCGCGTGGAGCCGCCGTCGGCGCCGTTCTCGATCGAGGACTGGGGCGGGGATCGGATCCTCGTCGGCCGCGACGCGCACACGCTCACCGTCGTGGCGACGCCCTCCGTGGACGGGCCCGTCGCCGCCGAGCTGGTGTTCGAGACGGACGAGGAGCAGCGCGTGACGTTGACCGCGACCGCTACTTCGAATCCCGCGCCGGATCTGCTGCTCGAGGCGACCGCGCTGGAGTTCGGTTGGGTGCCGCGCGGCGACGCCGTGGTCCAGCGCGTCGATCTCCGGAGCGTGGGGCCGGTGCCGGCGGAGATCCTGGAGGTCGCGGTGAGCGACCCCGCGTTCACGGTAGACGCCGGGACGCTCCCGAACACGCTCCTCCCGGGGGAGCGCGCGCCGATCCGGGTGCGGTACCACGACCCGTTCCGGATCGACGGGACCGTCACGGCGACCCTCTCGATCACGACCACCGATCCGGATCCGCGCGTCCACCGCGTCCGCCTATCGGCGACGACGATCCCGCCCACGATGAGCGCGCCGGCCGTCGAAGTCACGCTGACCTGGGACCCGCCGACGGCGGACCTCGACCTCCACTTCGTCCGGCTCACCGGGGGCCGCTTCGATCGCCCCGGCGACGCCTGCTTCTGTAACCCCGCGCCCGTCTGGACCGCCGGGGGGCGCTCGGAGTTCGACCCGCGCCTCACCACCGAGTCCGCCGACGGCGCGGTCGGGGAGCGGCTCGTGATGACGACCAACCAGGACAATCGCTTCGTCGTCCACGTGCATGCGGCGGAGGCATCGGTCCCGGTCACGGCGCGGGTGGAAGTCGCGACGCGCGGCGAGCGCTTCGACGTCCTGCAGCGGGTCCTCTCGGAGAGCGAGGCGTGGACGGTCGGTGATCTGTTGGTCGTGACCGGTCAGGTCTACGAGTTCGCCCCCTCCGAGCTCGCGCCCACGTCGGAACCGCGCGATCGTTGTTTCTGATCGGGTCGCGCGGGCGGTATGATCGCCGCCGGTGTCCGAGGAACCGTCGGAGGCGCTCGCCAAGTGGGCGGAGAACCAGCGGGCCCTCGCGCGCGCGCTGGATCTGACGATCGAGGAGTGGCTCGAGATCCTCGACGCCGCGTCGCACCGCACGACCGGCATCACCGCCGCCGCGATCGGCGCCGCGATGGCGCGCGGGATGGGCATGGCGATCGCGCGCGGCCTCGACACCCGCGCGCTCGGGAGGCGCGCCCGCAAGCTGATCGATCCGACCCCGCCCCGCGTGAAGAACCCGGTCCTGAAGGAAGCCGTGCGCCGCGCGCGCGACGGCATCGAGACCGGACCGGGCGCCGCGCGCCTGCGGGCGCGACGCGACTCGATCACCACGCCCGTCCGCGGCGAGGGCTCGATCGGTGACTCGGTGCGCGTCGGCACGCCGGACGCGCCGGGAGAAGACTCGTGAGCCTCCGCGATCGGTTGCGTACTCAGGAGACCTTCGAGGTCGACGACGCCGTGCGCCGCGTCCTCAAGGAGTGGGGGCAGGAGAAGGACTCGGACGTCGGGCGCCTGAACCTCGCGCGCGCCGCGAAGCGACTGAGCCCGGAGCAGCGGAACGTGTTGATCGCGCGGTTGGCGGAGATCTCGCTCGGCGTGCTCGCCGCGCTCGAGAAGCAGGGAGACTGAAGGGCGGCTACTTCTTCCGCTTCTTGTCCTTCTTCTTCCGCTTCTCGGCCTTCTTCCGCTTCTCGGCCTTCTTCCGCTTCTTGTCCTTCTTCCGCTTCTTGTCTTTCTTCCGCTTCTTGGCGCCCTTCGGCGCGTCGTCGTCCGTCGCCGCGTCGCCCGCGCGCTTCTTCGCCTCGCCGCCGCTGGCGTCCCCGATCGTCCCGACCCGCGTGCGCTTGCGCCGGCGCTCCACGCGCGCGAGGATCTGCGTCTGCGCGTGACGCAGGCGATCGAGGTCGTCGCGCACCGCCTTCACCTCGGCGAGGGGCGTGGCGCCCTGCGAGAGATCGTGCGCCGCGACCCGCATCGCGCGGCGCGCGCGCCCGTCGAGCTCGCGCTCCGCAGCGCGCCGCAGCGCGGGGGCGGCGTCGGGATCCTCGAGGCGGCCGAGCGCTTCGGCGGCGCGGATGCGGACGCGGAGCCAGCTGTCGTCGAGGAGCGCTTCGAGCCGCTCGCGCGCGCTGAGCCGATCCGCGCGCCCCGCGGGGAGGAGGCGCGCGAGCTCACCGATCGCGCTCACCGCCGCTTCGCGGACGCGCGGGTGCTCCGACGGTTGACGCCGAACCGCGATCGTCTCCAGGAGCGACGCGTCCCGCAGCTTTGCGAGGCCCTCGACGGCGGCCGCCCGGATCACGTGGTTGTGGCCCGTGCGCCCGAGGCAGGTCATCAGGAAGTCGCGCGCCTGCGGGGCCCGGAGCTCCGCGATCGTGCGTGCGGTGTCGGCGACCGCGTAGTCCGAGGTCTCGATCTCCATGTGGCGGATCAGGAACGCGCCGATCGTCTCGGCGTCCGCGTCGAAGCGCGCGAGCGCGCGGATCGCTGCGCGGCGCACGCGCGGGTCGCCATCCTCGAGCACGGCGTCGATCAGGCCTTCGAGGGTGTCCGGCGAGGGGACGTACTTCAGCGCCTTCGCGCACTCGGCGCGCACGCCGGCGAACGCGTGGTTCGCGAGCGCGTCCATCACACACGCCACCGACGCCGGGTCCGCGCGCTTCACGAGCGTGCGCGCCGCGAGGATCGCCGCCACGACGTCTTCGCTCTCGTCGAGGATCGCGCGCAGCATCGTCGCGGGGAGCCGCGAGTCGATCTGCTTGGGGACGTGGCCGCCGCGATCGAAGATGACCCACTTCGGCCGCGTGGGCGCCGGGAGGCGGAACACCTGGCGGCGCGCCGAGAGCGCGACGGTGTGCAGCTCCACGCCGTCCTCGAACGCGATCTCCACGTCGACCGGGATCTCGAAGACCGACGCGACGCCGTCCCCGCGCTGCGTCTGCTCCACGGTCAACGCGAAGACCTGCCCGGCGACGTCCCACGCGCCCGACACGCGCACGTGCGGGTGGCCCGCGCCGAGGACCCACTGGTCGAAGACGACCTCGAGGTTCTTGCCGGTCGCGCCCTCGATCGCGCGCCGCAGGTCGTGGGTCTCCACGCTCCCTTCGCGGTGCGTCTCGCAGTAGTGCCTCAGCGATCCCCAGAACGCGTCTTCGCCGAGGAGGTGGCGGAGCAGGTGCAGGACACACGCGCCCTTCTCGTACTGGTGACGATCGAACAGCTCGATCGGCTCCTCGTACGTGCGCTCCACGAGCGGGCGCCGGTAGCGCTCCGCGAAGTACGCCTCCAGGTCGAGGAAGCGGGCGTACGTGGCTTCGTCCGGGCCGTCGACGTGTTCGCGCCACAGCAGCTCGAAGTACGTCGCGAAGCCCTCGTTGAGCCACGCGTGCGACCAGTCGCGGCAGGTGACGAGGTCGCCCCACCACTGGTGCGCGAGCTCGTGCGCGATCAACGACTCGGCGACGGGGCGGAAGTCGGCGTCGTGCTTCGCGTCGAAGAGGATCTGATCCGTGAGCGTCGTCGCCGACGTGTTCTCCATCCCGCCGAAGATGAAGTCCGCCACGACGATCTGCGCGTAGCGCGCGTAGGGGTAGGGGACGCCGATCCGTTGCTCGAACAGCTCGATCATCTCGGGCGTGTTCTCGAACGTGCGCTCGCCCATCTCGCGTTGGTGCGGGTGGACGTACGCGACGACCGGGAGGTTGCCCGCGCGCATCTCGATCGCCTCGTAGTCTCCGACGACGAGCGAGATGAGGTACGTGGCGTGCGGGATCTTCTGCGCGTAGCGGAACACCGCTTCGTCGGCGAACTCCTCGTGCGAGATCAGCTCGCCGTTCGACAGCGCGAACGACCCGGGCGGGACGTGCGCGGTCAGCTCGGTCGGCGCCTTGTTGTTCGGGGAGTCGAAGCACGGGAACCAGTGGCGGCTGTCGTCGTCCTGGCCTTGCGTCCACACCTCCGACGGGCGCTCGGGATCGAACAGGTTCGGTCCGACGAACCACAGGCCGCGGCGCGGCTCACCGTGGTAGTCGATCTCGAGGCTCAGTCGATCGCGCGCGTTGAGCGGCGGGTCGAAGCTCACGAACAGCTGCGTGTCCTCGGTCGCGAACTCGACCTGGTGCGTGTCGACCGCGAGCCCGTCGAGCGACGCGGTCACGCGATCGATCGCGAGCTCGGCGGCGTCCAACGTCAGCTGGGACGTGTCGGTCAACATCGACAGTTCCAGCCGCGTGCGCCCACGGATGCGCGGTTGTCTCCCATCGAGCCACACTTCGATACCGAGGCGCTCGACCCGCGCCTGACGATCCGGCGCGTAGTGGATCGTCGCCGTGGGCAGCCGAAAGGACTTCTTGGCGTAGAGACCGGCGCCGCGCTGCCCGAGGAAGTGCCACATGCTCCCCCCATTGATAGGGTGTTGTCTCCCCGAGATCCAATGCCCCCCGCTGCGGGATTCACCGATTCGTTTTGGAAGATTGCGCGCGGCGCGACTCACGACTACGGTGGCGAGGCTCTCATGCGCTACGCGATTCTCTCGGACATCCACGGCAACATCGAAGCCCTGGAAGCCATCCTCGATCAGTTCGATCAGATCGGCGGGATCGATCGTTGGTACTGCCTCGGAGACATCGTCGGGTACGGGGCCGAACCGGACGCGTGTTGCTCCCGCATCCGCGACCTGTGCGAGGTCACGCTCCTCGGCAACCACGACGCCGCCGTCGCCGGGCGCATGGACTACTCGTACTACTACGACGCCGCGCGCGAGGCGCTGGACTGGTGCCGCGAGCGCCTCTCCCCCGACAACCTCGCGTGGCTCGAGGGCCTGCCGTACACGCACCGCGTCGAGCACGTGGAGCTGTCGCACGGCTCGCCGTTCCAGCCCGAGGAGTACGACTACATCTTCGCGCTCGATCAGGCGCGCGACCTCCTCGTGCAGAAGGAGGACCTCGCGGACGTCACCTTCATCGGCCACAGCCACCTCACGAAGGTCTTCGCGCTCACCGAGGACGATGCCCTGGACGTCGTCGCGCCGAAGTTCACGCTCAAGCCGGAGATGAAGTACGTGATCACGGTCGGCTCCGTGGGCCAGCCCCGCGACTACGATCCGCGCGCGTGCGCCGGCATCTACGACACCGAGGCGCGCAAGTTCGAGTACGTGCGCGTCGACTACGACATCGAATCGCAGCGGCAGAAGATCATCGATGCGGGCCTCGCGCACAACTTCGGGACGCGCCTCCTCCTCGGTATTTGATTACGGGCGCCGCGCGGCGCTCGTCGTCTTGGTGCTGCTGACCTCGTGTCGCCTGGACGCGTGCGACGACTCCGCCCCGATCACCTACGTCGACATCCGAGATCGCGCGAAGGATGATCCCAACGCGCCCGCGAAGCTCGACCGCGCCAAGCTCGAGGCCTCGATCAAGGTCGCGATGAAGCGCCTCCCGGGCTTCGAGTTCCGGCCGGCGGAGCCCGACGAGGTCCCGTGGCAGCTCGACGTCCAGGTCGCGGAGCTCACCGAGCGCACCGCGATCCCGGAGGGCGACGAGGATCCGAAGTCGGTCGAGGGCATGAAGCGACGCGGCGTGATGATCGGGATGCGCCTGCACGCCCTGGCGCGCCGCGACGGCCAGCGCGCCTACTGGAGCGAGCAGCTCTACGCCAAGAACGTGGACCCGAGCGTCACGTTCGACCAGGTCGCGGGGGACGCGCTTCTCGAGCTCGCGGACGAGATCGCCTTCGCGATGCAGCTCGAGGACGCCGACGAGGCCACGCTGATCGCGGCCGTGAAGTCCGACGACGAGCGTCGCCGGCTGGGCGCGATGCGGATCATCGCGGAGCGCAAGGTGGGCTCGGCCGTGACCGTCCTGTCGGAGGTCGTCCGGAACGAGGACGAGAAGCAGCGCGTGGTCCTCGCGGCGATCGGCGCGCTGGTCGCGATCGACGATCCGGCCGCGGTCCCCGTCCTGATCGACGCCGGGCGGAGCCGCCCGCCCGCGTACCTCGCGCAGATCCTGTTCGCGATCGCCGAGCTCGGCGGCCGCGACGCGAAGGGCTACCTGTTCACGGTGCAGAGCGGTCACCCGGACCCGGCGCTGCGCGAGGTCGCGAAACAAGCGCTCGAAGAGCTCGAGGCGAAAGAGGCGCGGCGCGCCCCGCCGACTGAGTGACTCCGCCGCCGCCCGTTGGTACATCAGGCGCGTGCAGCGCTCAGCGATGATCCTCGTGGCTCTCCTCCTCGGTGCGTGTGCGTCGACCCCGCAGGCGGGATCGGAGCCGTCCGGACCGAGCGCCGCCGACTACGCGCCGCTCGAGGTCGGCGCGAAGTGGACGTACAAGATGAACTTCCAGGGCCAGCAGGGCGAACAGACCGTCGAGGTCCTGGAGAAGACCGACGACGGCTACTTCCGCGACAACCAACAGGGCGAGCTGAGGATCGTGAGCGACGGCCTGCGCGATCGCGCGCGCTACCTCATCCGCGAGCCGCTCGCGCCGGGGAACACGTGGAAGGCGATCGTCTCCGCGTCGGCGGTGGAGCGCTACCGGATCGACTCCGTCGGTGAGCGGTGCTCCGCGGTCGCCGGCTCGTTCGAGGACTGCCTGGTGATCACGTCCGAGATCCGGCGCGACGAGGACGTCACGCTCCACGCGCGCTTCACGTGGGCGAAGGGGATCGGTCTGGTGAAGATGGAGACCGAGGCCGAGATCAAGGGCCAGCGGTCGCCGCAGACCAAGCGGAGCCTCGTGCGCTACTCGCTCGCGTCCGGGTCGTCCGGCGCCGCGGACGGCGCGGCGGGGGAGGGCGAAGGCGACGAAGAGGGCGCGCCGGACGCCTGGGAGCGCTGACCATTTGAGCCTGATCCGCTTCCTCGGCGCGGCCGCCGGCTGCCTTTACCGCGAGCGCCGCCTGTCGCGCGCGCGGATGGTCGAGGTCCAACGCGCGCGCCTCGCCGCGCTCCTCGCGCACGCGAAGGCGACGACCCCGATCTGGTCGGAGCGGATCGAAGATCCCGATCCGTCGAAGCTCGATCGCATCGCGCCGATCACGAAGACGGAGTTGATGGCGCGCTTCGACGACACGATCGCGAACCGCGCGCTCACGCTGGAGCAGGCGCGCGCGTTCACGGAGGAGCCGGCGAACGTCGGCAAGCTCTACGACGGGAGGTTCGTCATCGCGACGACGTCCGGGACAACCGGGCGCGTCGGCTTCTTCGTCACCGATCGCGACGCGTGGGCGCGGCTCAACGGCGGGCTGCTCGCGCGCATCCTGAGGCACCGCTTGGTGCCGCACGAGATCATCCGCTTCTGCTGGGGGCGCCGCTACCGAATGGCGATGACGATCGCGACGGGCGGCCACTACATCACGCAGCTGGTTTCGACGTTCCAGCCGCTACTCGCGCGCGCGTTCATGACGATGTCGGCGTTCTCGGTGACGAGCCCGCTCGAGCAGACCGTCGCGAAGCTCAACCGCTACCGGCCCCACTACCTGCACAGCTACCCGACGTACGTCGAAGTCCTCGCGCAGGCGCAGCTCGCGGGGGACCTCGCGATCGATCCGGAGTTCGTGTCGCTGGGGAGCGAGCCGGTCTCGCAGCTCGCGCGCGAGACGATCCGGTCGGCGTTCCCCAACGCCGAGGTCTCCGAGACGTACGGCGCGACGGAGTGCCTGACGATCGGGAACCAGTGCAAACACAAGAACCTCCACCTCAACGACGACCTCTGCGTGCTCGAACCGGTCGACGCGGAGGGCCGCCCCGTCCCGGTCGGGACGCCGAGCGCGAAGGTCTACGTCACCAACCTCGAGAACTACGGGCAGCCGCTGATCCGCTACGTGCTCGAAGACTCCGTCACCGTGCTCGAGGGCGACTGCGCGTGCGGGGCGGCGTTCCCGATGATCCGCGTCGAGGGCCGCAGCGACGACACGTTCTACCTCGAAGACGACGGCGGCGCGTTCCGCGCCTTCCCGCCGGTGCCGTTCGAGGTGTTGTTCCTCAACCTCCGCGGGCTGCTCCAGTACCAACTCGTCCACGAGGCGCAGAACCGGCTCTCGATCCGGTACGTGGTCGATCCCGAGGCGGACGCTTCGGCGCTCAACGCCGAGCTGTCGCGCCGCTTCACGACGTACTTCGCGGACAACCACGTCACGCGGATCGATCTCGACGTCGCGCCGGTGGACGCCCTCGAGCGCCAGGCCCGCGGGCACAAGCTGCGGCAGGTCTACAGCAAGGTGCCGCGCCCCGCCGTTTGACGGTGCGAGCCGGAGCCTTTATCAGCGAGCGAATGGCCAGCACCGCCGGCATCGTCGTGATCGGGAACGAGGTCCTCTCCGGGAAGGTCGAGGAGGAGAACGCCCGCTTCCTAATCCGTGAGCTCTACGCGATGGGCATCGACCTGATGCGCGTGACGTTCATCCGCGACGACATCGACACGATCGCGTCCGACGTACGCGACATGGCCGCGAAGTACACGCACGTCTTCACCACCGGCGGCGTGGGCTCCACGCACGACGACATGACGCTGACCGCGATCGCGCAGGCGTTCGACGTCCCGATCGAGAAGAACGCCACGCTCCACCAGATGCTCGTGGACCACTTCGCGGAGCGGA
>JAUHYN010000174.1 GCA_030426505.1 bacterium
CTTCAACGCGTGGGCGCGGAGCCGCAGCGAGACCGAGACAGAAAAGCCACAGCCGTGTGCCGAAATGCAGGTGTCACGTGTCTAACGCGACGGAAGCCATGTTCGAGACCGCCGACCGCCCGACGCCCGCCTGCCCGTCCGATCTGACGCTCGATCGCGGGCACCTCGGCGAGCTCTCCGCCGACCGCGCCGCCGCGCTCGAAGCGCACTTCGACGTCTGCGCCGACTGCCGCGCGCGCCGTGACCAACGGGAAGCCGGGTTCGAGGCGCTGCCGGTCGACGCCGCCGCGCTGTTCGCACGCATCCAAGCGGCCGGACCGAAGCGCCCCGTGCGCGACTTCGTGGGGGGTGTCCTCGCCGACGCCACGACGCCGCGTCCCGAGGGCTCCTCGGACGCACCGACCCTGTCCGCGCCGCGCCTCGCCGCTTGGGCGCGCGCCCTCGACGCGCTCCGCGACTTCGCCACGTCCTGGCGCGCGCCGGTCCTCGTCGGCGCCGCCGCGGCGATCGCCTTCGCGCTGGTCCCGGCGGAGTCGGACACGCTCCGCACGAAGGGCGACGGCCTCGGACTGCGCGTCTTCCGCGAGCGGGCGGGGCAGGTCGAGGAGCAACTCAGCGGCGCCGAGTTCGCGGCGCGTGATCGCTTGCGCTTCGAGGTATCGGCGCCGGCCGGCGCGCAGATCATGATCGTCGGCGTCGAGGAGTCGGGCGACGTCTTCACGTACTACCCGACCGACGCGGATCGCTCCGCGCGGATCCAACGCGCCGACGATGGCGCGCTCGCGGGCGCCATCGAGCTCGACGACTACGCGGGCCGCGAGTGGCTCCACCTCGTCTCCTGCCCGGACGCGTTCGCGAAGGGCGACCTCACGCTGAGCCCCGGGCCGCGCGGCGTCGCCGCGCCGACCGGCTGCGACGTGCGGGCCTTCGAGCTCGCGCGGAGCCACGATTGAGACGGGCGCCCGCGCGGCTTGGCAGCCGCCTGGGTGGTGGGCGCCCATCGCGGAGCGTCGGACCGGGCCTCCGGATACGGGCACCGCTCGTCGGCGCGATCCTCCTGATCACTGCGACCGCCGAGGCCGCCGAGCAGCGGTACGCCGTCGTCATCGGCAACAACCGCGGCGCCCGCTCCGAGCGCCCGTTGCGCTACGCCGAGAAGGACGCCGAGACGTTCGCGAACGTGCTGCGACGCCACGGCGACTGGGCCGCCGAGAATACCGTCGTCCTCCTCGGTGAATCCGAAGCCTCCATTCGACGCGCGCTCCTCGAAGTGAACGCGCGCATTCGCGAAGACCGCGCGCACACCACGCTCGTCGTCTACTACTCCGGGCACGCGTCGGAGGAGGGTCTGCACGTCGGCGAACGCACGATGAGCTACCGCGAGCTGCGCGCGATCATGCGCGGCTCCGCCGCGACCGTCCGACTCCTCGTCCTCGATGCGTGTCGCTCCGGTGGCCTCACCAACGTGAAGGGCGGCCGCCCCGCGCAGCCCTTCGACATCCGCACCGCGCGCGCGCCGGACGTCGAGGGCATGGTGATGATCTCGTCGAGCGCCGCGGGCGAGGACAGCCACGAGTCGGATCGCCTCGGCGCGTCGTTCTTCTCGCACCACTTCACCAACGCGCTCCTCGGCGCGGGCGACGAGGACGGCGACAGCCGCGTCACGCTCGACGAGGCCTACGCGTACGCCTACAAGAACACGCTGCGCGCGAGCGGCCACGCGACCACGCTCCAACACCCGACCTACGCGTACGACTTGAAGGGTCGGGGCGATCTCGTGATGACGCGACTCGATCGATTCCAGCGCCGCGCGAGCGCGCTCGAGCTCGAGCAAGCGGGCCTCTACCTCGTCCTCGACGACGCCGCGCGCGGAGACGTCGTCGCCGAGGTGCGCGCGCCGCGCGACAAGACGCGCATCGTGCTGCCGAGCTCGCGGTACCTCGTGCAGCGCCGGGACGAGGATCACTACCGCGAGTACGAAGTGGATCTCGCGCCGGGGGAGACCGTCGAGCTCGGGACGCTCGCCTCGCGTCGCGTGAGTTACGCGCGCCTCGTCCGCAAGGGATCGGATCTGCGCTCCACCGCGCACGCCGTCTACGTCCTCGGCGGCGGGCGCGGCGCGGTGCTCCCGGACATGGGGCCCGCGATGTCGGGCGCGTTCGAGTACGGGCTCAGCCTCGAGTTGATCAGCCTCGGGTTGCGCGCGCGCTACGGGCGCAACGCGGCCGCCGCGCAGACGCCGACCGCGACGGTACAGCACGAAGAGCTCGCGTTCGGCGCGACGCTCTCGCACTTCTTCGATCTGCCGGTCGTGAGCCTCGGGGTCGGGTTGCTCGTGGAGGCGATCCATCACCAGCAGCAGGTCGAGTCGGTGGTGGAGCGCGAGCGGCGCGCCGCGTGGGGCTTCGCGCTCGCCGCGTTGTTCACCGCGGAAGTGCAGCTCTACGGGCCGCTCGTGCTGCGGGCGGAGGGCGGCCCGATCACGTACGTGTTCGATCGCGCCGTCGTCGAAGCGGGGCGCGATCGCGGACGCGAGACGACGACGCCGCTCACCGGGTTCGTCAACGTCGGCGTGGGGGTTCAGTTCTGATGCGTCGCGCTGCGTTCGCTCTCCTCGCGCTCGCGCTCACCGCGTGCGGTGACGCGTTGGTCGTCGCCGACTACCAGGGCGAGCCGCTGCTCTCCGTGAGCGGGCGCATCGCGGACTTCCGCTACGCGAACGACGACGAGACGCTGCGTGCGTCCGTCTTCTGGTGGCAGGACGATCGTCCGCAGCCGGACGTCACGCAGCTGGTGGAGCAGCAGGGCGTCGCGACGAAGGTGACGTTCCCGGCCACGTTCGAGATCAACGTGTTCACGCCGCCGCCGCTCGAGGCGCTCGACACCACGCGCCCGTTCCAGATCGGCACCGTGCTCGTCTACGCCGATACCGACGCCGATGGCTTCCTCTCCGAGGGCGAGCTCCGCGGCGGCGCGACGATGTTCGCGATCGTGTTCGCGCCGCGCCCGATCCCCGCGGCGCGATCACCGTCGGGGGAAGCGCTGCCGCGCGGCTACTCGATCGTGCGTCTACCGCTCCCGTGCGGCGCGCAGCTCGAGCTCGAACCGTCAGGTGAAGCGTGCGGCGTCCCGCTCGGCGCGGCGTGCGACGATGACGGGGACTGCGGCGCGGGTTGGTGCCTCACGCAGGACGACTACGTCGAGTACCCGGGCGGGATGTGTGTGCTCGACTCGAGCCGCGACGGTTGTGTCCCGGCGAATGCGGTGCCCCAGGTCCTGTTCTTCGACGACGAGTTCGAGGAGCGCGACGTCTTCCTCCCGATGTGTGGCGCGCAGTCCGACTGCCGCGAGGGCTACGAGTGCCTCCTCGCGATCGCCGCATGTGTCCCGGTCGAGCCGTTCTTCCTCGACCTGTTCCCGGCGTTCGAGCCGATGCCGTTCTGCCTCGCCGACCTCGAGCGCTGGTGACGCACCGCGGCGTATTCCGTCCGAAGGACGGGGTGACCCGGCCCGCTGTTACCCTTTCGTGACGCAAACGCGCCCTACTGTGCTCCGTTGGGCGAAATTGTCCACACACGTGACAATTTTGAACGTTACGGGTGACGGACAGCCCGGATGATGGGAAGGATACCCCCGGGAGAATCTCTTACTGATGCATAGACTCACACTGGCCACCGTGCTCACAGCACTCCTCTTCTCCGTATCCTCTTGCAGCAGCGACGAATGCCCCAGCGGGACGACCGATTGCAGCGGGACCTGCGTTGCGACCTCGGGCGACGTGAACAACTGCGGCGCCTGCGGGAACAGCTGCGGCTCCGACCAAGCGTGCATCTCGGGCACGTGCATGGACACCGGCTCGACCGGGTGCCCCGTCAACCTCACCGACTGCAGCGGGACGTGCGTCGACACGAACGCCGACGGCGCGAACTGCGGCAGCTGCGGCAACGCGTGCTCGGGCGGCCTCGTCTGTTCGTCCGGTGTGTGCGAGGTGAGCTGTCCGGCGAACCAGACCGAGTGTAGCGGCGCGTGTTTCGACACGCAGAACACGACCGCCCACTGCGGTGACTGCGACAACGCCTGCCCGGCGGGCCTGGTCTGCGTCACCGGCGACTGCGAGGCGACGTGCCCCGCGTCCCAGACTCTGTGCGGCACCGCGTGTGTCACGACCGACACCGACGAAGCGCACTGCGGCGGCTGTGGCGTCGCCTGCGATCCCGGCGAGCTCTGCGTCGGCGGCAACTGCGAGATCTCGTGCGGCGGCGGCTCCGTCGCGTGCGACGGAACCTGCACCAACACCGACACCGACCGCGACAACTGCGGCGGTTGCAACACGCGTTGCGACGCCGACGAGCTCTGCGTCGCCGGTAACTGCGAGCTGTCCTGCGGCAGCGGCGCCGACTGCGGCGGCGGCACCTGCACCTCCACCCTCACGGACGAGCTGAACTGCGGCGGCTGCGGCACGGCCTGCGGCGCGAACGAGCTCTGCACCAACGGCGCCTGCACGCTGACCTGCGTGGGCAACACCCCCGACGAGTGCAGCGGCGTCTGCACCAACACGCTCGTCGACCCGACCAACTGCGGCGGCTGCGGCGTCGCGTGCGGCGTCGGCGAAGTCTGCAACGCGGGCAACTGCGCCGGCGGGTGCAGCCAAGGCCTCGCCCAGTGCGGCGCGACCTGCACCTCGACCCTCACCGATCCTCTGAACTGCGGTGGCTGCGGCACGGCGTGCCCGGCGCCCGCGGGCGGCACCGCGGTCTGCGCGGGCGGCTCGTGCTCCGGCATCTGCGGCGCCGGTCAGGCCGACTGCGACGGCGACCTGTCGATGTCGCCGACCAATGGCTGCGAGATCGATCTCGAGAACGACGCCACGAACTGCGGCACGTGCGGCTTCGCCTGCACCTACGCGAACGCGTCCGGCGTGTGCGGCACCGGGCAGTGCTCGCTCGGCACGTGCGACACCGGCTTCGACGACTGCGACACGAACCCGAACAACGGCTGTGAGTCGGAGCTCGCGATCGATCCGTTGAACTGCAACGTGTGTGGCAACGCGTGCCCCGTGGGTAACGTGTGCAGCGCGGGTCAGTGCGTGAATGGCGCGGTGACCGGTGAGGACTGCACTGGGCCGCTCATCCTGAGCGCCGGCACGAACACGTACCCGTGGGCCGCGACCAACAACGACTACCTGCAGGTGCGCCCATCCTGCCAGTCGAACACGTACGACGCGGAGGGTCCGGACGTCGTGCTCCAGTACACGCCGACGTTCAGCGGGTTCGTCGACATCTCGATCGTGAAGCCGGCGAACAACCGGTACACGATGGTCGTCTCCGACGGCGCGTGCGGCACGACGAGTGAGTTGGCCTGCGACTCCGAGAACACCGCGCCCGAGCTGTTCGCGATGATTCCGGTCACCGCCGGCACGGACTACTTCGTCTACGTCGTCGACACGGACTCGGGCGCCACGGTGCTCCCGAACCCGCTCGAGGTGACGGTCAACGAGACGAACTGCGGGACGAACCCGGCGCCGGTGGCGACCACGCTCGAGCCCGCGCGCGCGGCGACGGCGAACGAGCTGGTGCCGGACCTAGTGGCGACGTTCGATCAGCCGATCAACGAGGACGTCGGGACCATCACCATCACCGGCAACGCGGGGACGAACCTCACGTACGACCTCTCGACGAGTCCGGCGGCGGTGTCGTTCGACGCGACCGGGACGACGATGACGATCTCGGGCAACACGTTCGGCCCGGGCGAGACCGTGACGGTGACGTGGACGGGCCTCGTGGACGCGCTGTGCAGCACGCCCGCCGCGGCCCCGAACCCCGCGTGGACGTTCGAGGCGTTCACCGCGCCCTGCACGCCGGGCTTCAACGGCATGGTGGGCAGCACGCAGACCCGCTTCACGACCGGGATCGGCTCGTTCACGGAATACTACGTGGCGGCCGACGCCGACCCGAACGGCTGGGTGTACGCGGGCGGCACGGGCAACCTGTACCGCATGTCGAAGGACGGCCTGGTCGTCGAGGACGTCGAGGCGCTCGCGGGCCTCGGAACGGCGCAGATGGGCTACACGATGCTGGTGGACGGGCAGAACATCTACACCGTCGAGTCGACGACGACCGGGACGACCGGCCGCGTGTGGCGGATCTCTTCGGACGGCGGCGCGACCTGGAACATCCAGGACGCCGCGGGCTTCTCGCCCGAGCCGGCCGACGACTTCCGCGCGATCGACGCGTACGGCGGGATGATCTACGTGATGACGCACGAGGGGACGGCCTCCGTGCCCACCGAGATCTGGGAGTTCGATCCGTCCACGACCCCGGCGGTCGCGACGATGGTGGCGTCCTTCGCCGGCTACGCCAGCTGCGGCGCGCTCGAGACGGACCTGAACTACTTCTACATGACCTGCGGGACGTCCGATGAGTTCCTGCGCGTCAACCGCTCGACCGGCGTCGCCGAGCTGTTGCTCGACGGCACCTACGACTGGTCGAGCACGGCCGGCGCGCTGCATGGCCGGGACATCGACGCGGACGGGGTCAACGACTACCTCTACTCGCAGGGGTGGATCGAAGAGGCCTACTTCGTCTGCGGGATGGGCGTGTCGAACTACACGGACATCTTGTTCACGATCAACAACGGCGGGACGAGCAACTACGGGATGGGCTACGACCCGACCTCGAACTCGCTGTGGATGATCGACGACGGGACCCGAGAGTTCATCCGCATCGATTGACGCACGCGGCTTGACAGGCGCCCGGCGCGTTTGAAATCGCGTCGGGCGCATGTCGCGTCGCGCCCTCCTCCGCCTGGCGATCGCTTTCGCCGCGCTCCTCCTCGTCGCGGGCTACTTCGCGATTCCTCCCTCCGCCGACTTCGACACCGAAGCGCTCGTCGCGCGCGGGCGGACGTACGACGTCGAGATCATCCGCGACGCCGTCGGCGTGCCGCACATCCTCGGCCCGCGCGACGTCGACGTCGCGTACGGGCTCGGCTTCGCGCAGTCGGAGGACGACTACCCGACCGTGCAGGACGTCGTGCTCGCGATGCGCGGCCGCCTCGCGACCGTGAAGGGGCCCGACGCCGGCCCGACCGACTACCTCGTCGGCCTCTTCGACGTGTGGGGGACGATCGAGCGGCGCTACGAGACCGACCTCAGCGCCGAGGCGCGCGCGATCGCCGAAGCGTACGCCGACGGCGTCAATCACTACGCGGCGCTCCACCCGGAAGAGGTCGCGCCGGGCGTGCTCCCGGTGACCGGGCGCGACGTCGTCGCGGGCTTCGTCTTCAAGTTCCCGTTCTTCTACGGGCTCGATCGATTGCTCCAGAAGATGTTCCGTCCGCCCGAGTCCGCGGCGGCGTTCCTCGCGCCGGGGGCCGAGGCTCCGCAGTTCGGGAGCAACGCGTTCGCGGTGACTTCGACGCGCAGCGGCGACGGCCGCACGCACCTGATCGTGAACTCGCACCAACCCTATTCGGGCCCCGTCGCCTGGTACGAGGCGCACGTGAAGAGCGGCGAAGGCTGGGAGATGTACGGCGGGACGTTCCCGGGCGCGCCGTTGATCCTGCACGGCGTCGGTCCGCGGCTCGGCTGGGCGAGCACCGTGAACGAGCCGGACCTCGTCGACGTCTACGAGCTGGAGATCGATCCGGCCGATCCGATGCGGTACCGCTACGACGGCGGGTGGAAGCGCTTCGAAGCGCGCGAGATCCCGATCCGCGTCAACGTGTACGGGCGCCTCTTCTGGACGGTGGAGAAGACCGCGTTGACGAGCGTCCACGGGCCGGTGATCGAGACACCGACCGGCAAGTTCGCGGTGCGCTTCGCGGGCCGCGACGAGGTGCGCCACCTCGAGCAGTACTACCGCATGAACCGCGCGCAGACCTTCGACGCGTGGCGCGACGCGATGGAGATGAATGCGCTGCCGTGCCTCAACTTCGTGTACGCCGACGCGGACGGGAACGTCGCGCACTACTACAACGGTCAGTTCCCGAAGCGTAAGGAGGGCGTCGACTGGTCGGGCACGCTCGCGGGCGCGGATCCTTCGCTCGTCTGGGACGCGTACCTGCCGTTCGACGCGCTGCCGAAGACCGTGAATCCTCCGTCGGGGTTCGTGTTCAGCGCGAACCACACGCCGTACGCCGTGACCGACGGCGACGGGGCGCCGACGGCCGCGGACTTCTCCGAGACGCTCGGCATCGAGACGAAGCTGACGAACCGCGCGCGCCGCGTCTTGGAGCTCGCGCCGGGAGAGGCGCTGGATCGCGCGACGCTCGAGCGCATCAAGTACGACAAGCGCTACCACCCGGAGTCCGACATGGCGAAGGAGGTCAAAGCGCTCTGCTCGGCGACGGGCGGGGACGACCCGCTCCTCACCGACGCGCGCAAGGTGTTGTGCGCGTGGGATCTCTCGGCGGAGCGGGACAGCGCGGGGGCGGCGCTCGCGATCACCACCGTCGAACCGATCACCCGCGCGCGGTGGGAGGGGCGGCTCCCGCCGGACGGTCAGTCGCTGCTCCTGTTGAACGCGCGCATCCTGATGCGGGTCCACGAGCGGCTCGAGCTCCCGTGGGAGGACGTGAACAAGTTGCGTCGCGGGAGCCGGACGGTCGGCCTCGGTGGCGGCCCCGACACGCTCCGCGCGGTGCACGGCGGAGGGCTCGAGGAGGACGGCACGCGGACCGCGCAGCTCGGCGACACGCTGATCGTCTTCGCGTCGTGGGATGAGGCCGGGACGTGGCGCGCCGACGCGATCCATCAGTTCGGGAGCGCGACGTCGCGGCCGGGCTCGAAGCACTTCGCGGATCAGGTGGAGCGGTTCGCGGAGGAGCGCCTGCGCGCGGTCCCGCTCACGCGCGCGGCGATCGAGGCCGAGGCCACGCGCACGTACCGCCCGTAGCCCACGCGCTGGGGGCACTGCTCGCCTCGCGGTGCAGATCGCCGAGCGCGCGCCGTCGTGGATCCGCGTCGCGGCGCGCCTCGGCCGCTGGCACAGCCCGTGCTCTTCACGGTCCTCGAAAGGAGCACCACAACCATGCTCGGAGGACTCATCGGGGGCGCATTGAAAGGCATCGCAGGCAAGGGCCTGCTCAAGGGGGCGGCCGGCGGCCTGCTCAAGGGCGGCGGCGGGGGCCTGCTCAAGGGGCTCGCCGGCAAGGGCGGCCTGCTCGGCAAGGCGCTCGAGGCGGTCGGCGGACCGCAGGGGATCATGGACATGGTCCAGCAGTTCGCGGGCGGCGGCGGCGAGGCCGGCGGCGCGGAGGGCGCCGGTGAGGCCGGCGACGCAAAGGGCGCCGAGGGCAAGGGCGGCGCGGACGACAAGAACCCGCTCGTGAAGCTCGCCAAGCAGTTCGCGAACGCGAAGTCGCCCCAGGACGTGGACAAGCTGGTGAAGGGCCTGAAGAAGAAGCTCGGAAAGAAGGCTTCACCCGAGTTCAACAAGCTGATCGATCAGATCGCGGACGCGCGGAAGGCTTCCCTCGGCGGCGCCGGCGACCTCGCGAAGGCGGCCTGAACGACATGGCGTGACGGCGCGGGCCCCGCTATGGTCCCGCGCCGTGAAGCCGACCAGGATCGGGATCGCCGCGCTGCTCGCGCTCGGCGCGTGCAAACACGTCGACAACAAGCCGGCCAACGGGATCGTCCGCGTCCGGATCCTCGCGTTCAACGACTTCCACGGGAACCTGCGTCCGCCGGGGCGCGGCTGGTACGACAAGGGCAAGGAGCTGCCCGCGGGCGGCGCGGATTACTTCGCCGCGCACATCGCGCGCCTGCGCGCCGAGGTCCCGAACACCGTGGTGGTCTCGGCGGGCGACCTGGTCGGCGCGAGCCCGCTCGTGTCCGCGCTGTTCCACGACGAGCCGACGATCGAGGCAATGAACGCGATCGGGCTCGACTTCAACGGCGTCGGCAACCACGAGTTCGACGAGGGACCGGAAGAGCTGCTGCGCCTCGCGAAGGGCGGCTGCCACCCGAAGGACGGCTGCCAGGACGGCACGCCGTACGAGGGCGCGAAGTTCACGTTCCTCGCGGCGAACGTCCGGCGCGGGCAAGAGACGATCTTCCCGCCGTACGCGATCCGCGAGTTCGACGGCACCAAGGTCGCGTTCATCGGCATGACGCTCGAGGGCACACCGAGTGTCGTTCCGCCGGTGATCGAGGGGCTCGACTTCGCGGACGAAGCCGACACCGCGAACGCGCTCGCGGAGGAGCTCGCCAAGGAGGGCGTGCATGCGATCGTCGTCGTGGTCCACGAGGGCGGGTTCGCGGAGGGCGGTCACAACGGGTGTCGCAAGGCGTCGGGCCCGATCGTCGACGTCGTGAAGCGGATGAGCCCGCGCATCGACGTCGTGGTCTCCGGTCACACGCACCAGGCGTACAACTGCGTGATCGACAGGAAGCGCGTCACGAGCGCGGGGAGCTTCGGCCGCCTCATCACGAAGATCGATCTCGTGATCGACAGCGCCGACGCCGACAACCGGATCGTCACGCACGACGCCGACGCGGACGCCGCGATCGGCGAACTCGTCACGCGTTACGAAGCGCTCGCGGCGCCGCTCGCGGACGAGGTCGTCGGACACATCACGGCGCCGATCACGAAGCGCGAGAACCCCGCCGGCGAGAGTACACTCGGCACGCTGATCGCGGACGCGCAGCTCGCCGCGACGCGCGCCGAGGACAAGGGCGGCGCGCAGTTCGCGATCATGAACTCGGGCGGCATCCGCACCGACCTCGAGCGCGCGGGCGAGGTGACGTTCGGGCAGCTCTTCTCGGTGCAGCCGTTCGGCAACACGTTGGTGACGATGACGTTGACCGGCGAACAGATCGACGAGCTCCTCGAGCAGCAGTTCCGCGCCGACCGCCCGCGGATGATCAACCTGTCGTCGTCGGTCGAGTACGCGTGGAGCAAGTCGGCGCCGGTGGGCGAGAAGGTCGA
>JAUHYN010001332.1 GCA_030426505.1 bacterium
TCGTGCAGCGTGGAGAGGAGCTTCGCGCGCGTGCTCTTGTCGCTCGCGTCGATCGTCACCGCGACCGCGCCCACCTTGCGTCCGATCTTGTCCTCGAGCGCGCGCAGGTATCCGCGCCGCAGGGAGTGGAGCCACACGAGGATCACCACCGAGAACGCGATAACGATGCCGACGAGGAGCCCGCGGTCGAGCCCCGCGCCGAAGACCAACAACACGATGCCTCCGACCGCGCCGCCCATCTTCTTCACCGCGCCGTCGACGAGGGCGCGCACGGAGTCGCGCATCGACGTGGGCATCGGGTTGTAGAGGAGCTGCAGTCCCGGCTGGTGGAGCGAGAGGCTCCCCATCATCTCGATCGTCTTGAGCGCGAACACCGGGAGGAACACTGCCGGCACCGCGAGCGCCCACGACCCCGCCGCGAGGCACAGGATCGGCACCACCGAGAGGAACACGAACACGCCGAGGCGCCGCAGGAGCTGACCGGTGACGAGCACCTGGAACAGTATCGCGCCGACGCCGACCACCGCGTTGAGCACGCCGAACAGCCCGGCGAGCGACGCCTCGTCACCGCGCTCCGCGAGGACCGCGCCGGTCCGGAACACGTAGTCGACCGCGGCCGTCTGCACCGCGAGGAGCAACACCAACAGCGCGACGCCGCGCGGGTAACGATCGCGCGCGGCGTACGCGAGGCCGTCGGAGAAGGAGATCTTCTTGCGGCGGATCGCGCCGGGGCCCTGCTCCTTCCCGAGCAGCGGTCGGATCGCGAGCAGCGTGAGCGCGCCGAAGAAACACCACGCGACGCTCGGCACCACGTCGACGAGGAAGCGCACGCCGAGGCCGCCGATCACCGCGCCGGTCATGCCCGCCGCCGCGATCGCTCCGAAGACCCGCTTGGCGCTGCGGACGTCGAACACCTCGCCGAGCCGCGCCCAGAACAGCACCGACAGCGCCGTCGCGTAGACCTCGCCGAGCACGTAGAGCACGCCGAGCGCGGGGCGGAAGTCGATCGCCGCCAGCACGGCCAACCCGGCGAGCAGCGCGGCCGTCACGAGGATCGCCGCGCGCAGCACCGGCTTCGACGGCACCTCGGTGAGGCGCTTGCCGAGGTAGATCGTGACCAGCGTGATCGCGACCGCCGTCGACAGGTACAGGTACGGAAGGTGGGACGCGTCCTCGCGCGCGAGGTACAGCGCGTTGGTCGAGCTCTTCACCGTCGTCACGCCCGCGACGAATGCGAAGTAGAACAGCCCCGCGCGCACCATCGATCGCGCGCGCACCGCCGAGACGGCGTAGACCCGGGCGAGGTGCGCGATGATGGGGTAGCGGTCGGGGTCCATGCCGCTACGCTCCGATCACGACGGGCCGCCAACGACGACGCGACGTGGGCGCCGGGACGAGCCGCTCGAAGCCCGCGAATCGAACGCGCTCGGGCGTCGGGCGCAGCGCCTTCTTCCACGCCGCGAGCGTCGCGCCCGCGTCCGTCGCCGCGATCGCCGCGCGCGCGTGATCGAAGCCGCCCTGCGCGAGCCGATACTCGACGTAGGCCTCGCGTGCGCCGGGGCCGCGGAGCGTGACGCGCGAGTTCTTCAGCGCGCGCTCCAGCTTGGAGAGGATGCGCCGGATGTTCGCCTCGCCCGCGAACGGCGCGTCCGCGAGGGGCGTGTGGAACTTCGGGACGAACGGCGAGACGCCGAGCACGACCGGCAGCGTCTTCGACAGCGACTTCGCGAAGCGCACGAGCTCTTCGCGATCCTCGTCGGTCTCTCCCGGCAGCCCGACGATGACGTAGAGCTTGAGGTGCCGCATGTCGTTCGCCTTCGCGAGCTCCGCGGCGCGCTCCACGTGGCGGTCCTTGAGGTTCTTCTCGATGGTGTCGCGCAACCGCGTGCTCGCGGCGTCGAGCGCGACGGTCATCGACTTGTAGCCGCCACGCGCGAGGAGGCCGACGAACTCGTCGTCGAGGCGATCGGCGCGCAGGCTCGAGATGCCGATGCGCAACCCGCGCTCGTCCACGAGGCGGCCAAGGATCTGCTTGATGCGCGGGTGATCGGTGACGGCCGCGCCGACGAGGCCCACGCGCTGGGCGTCCTCGGGGACGAGGCGATCGATCACCTCGGGCTCCACGAGGCGCATCCCGCCGTTCGTCGAACGGCGCATCACACAGAACGTGCAGCCGCGGTGACAGCCGCGCTCCGGCTCGATGAGCAC
>JAUHYN010000175.1 GCA_030426505.1 bacterium
CTCGACGCGGGCGAGGTGTGGGGCGTCTCGTACGCGCCGGACGGTCGTCGCATCGCCGCCGCGAGCACGAGCGGAGTCGTCCACGTCATCGACCCGGCGAGCGGCACGGTCGTCCGCAAACACGAGGGCCTCGACGGCGCCCGACTCGTCCGCTACTCGCCCGACGGTCGCTTCCTCGCGGTGTCGACCTTCAACGAGGGCCTGTACCTCTGCCGTCGCGCCTACGACTTCTGCGACTCGCTCGTCGGGCACCGGTCGATCGTGTGGGACCTCGAGTTCGATCCGTCGTCGCGCGCGCTGGTCACCGGCAGCGGCGATCACTCGGTGCGCGTGTGGGACGTCGAGACCGGCGAGTCGCGCGTGCTCCGCGGGCACCGCGCGCCCGTATTCGACGTCTCGATCTCCTCCGATGGCGCCCGAATCGCCTCGGGCAGCGCAGATACGCGCGTGCTGTTGTGGGGCCTCCAGCGCCCGCCGCGCCCCGACGCACTGGAGTCCTGGATCGGCCACGTGACGTCGGCCCGGGTGAAGCGCTGACGAAAGAACCGTGTAACGCTGGCGCGTCGATCGCGTTACGCGTGACAGCGATCGCCGCGAAAATTTCGGGCGGGTCCCGATACGCGATCACGGTGCCAGCGGGTATGGTGTTCGAATGGGCACAGCGACAGGCAATCCGCTCTGGGGACAACCGGCGATTCTGCTCGTGGACGACGAGCCCCTCCAGCAGCGCTCCCTCAAGCGAATGCTCCGCGGCGTCGACGTGTTCGTCGCGTCCGGCGCGTACGAAGCGATCGAGTTGATCCGCGACGGGCTCCGCCCCGACCTCGTCCTCAGCGACATCCGCATGGCCGAGGGGAGCGGCGTCGATCTGATGACGTGGCTGCGCACCGAGCAGCCGTCGCTGTTGGAGCGCCTCGTGTTCATGACGGGGCTCGGCTCCGATGGCGCCGCGATGGTCCGGCCCTTCGCGACGATGATGAAGCCGCTCAGCGAGGACAACATCAAGGACGTCCTGTCGCGCGCCGAGCAGAACGCGCAGATTTAGTCGCGACGTGTCCGGCCTCCAGGTCTACTTCGACACCATCTCGCCCTACGCCTACTTCGGGTGGCGCAACGTCCGCGCGCTCTCCGCGGCGCGCGGCCTTCGGCTCGAAGCGCGCCCCACCGTCTTCGCCGCTTTGCTCGCGCACCACGGACAGCTCGGGCCCGCCGAGATTCCGGCGAAGCGCGTGTGGACGTTCAAGGAGATCTTCCGCTACGCGAAGCTCGAAGGCATTCCGCTCCAGGGCCCCGCGACGCACCCGTTCCGATCGTTGACGTCGCTCCGCATCGCGGCCCTCGAAGCCGAGCCCGAGATCCAGCACGCGCGCATCGACGCGCTGTTCGATGCGATCTGGGGGATGGGGATCGACGGCGGGGACGACGCCCAGATCGCGACCGCGCTGACCGAGCGCGGACACGACGGCCCCGCGCTCGTCGAGGCGGCGAACGCCGCCGAGAACAAGGAGCGCCTGAAGGCGATCACCGCGGAGGCGATCGCGCGAGGCGTGTTCGGCGTGCCGACGTTCGCGGTCGGCGACGAGCTCTTCTGGGGGAACGAGAGCCTGCGGTACGTCGAGCTCCACCTCGACGGTGAAGACCCGCTCGACGGCGTCGCGGTGGAGTCGATCCTCGCGCGGCCGCGCGGGACCGACCGGCGCCGCTGACCCCGGCCTCACGATCACGAACCACGCCGACGCGAAAAGAACCAGGGATCGGAGAGATCCCGAGGATCGGATCACCGATCCGTGGCCGACTTTTCGCCCCCCTCCTGACCTGCGTGCTAGCGTGCCGCGATGGCTCTGGTCTCGGAGGCGGAAGCCCGCGCGCTCTTCGGAGGGAGCGCGGAGCGCCTCGAATCGATCGTCGCGCGCTTCGCGACGCCACGGGAGCGCCCGATCAAGATCCTCGGTCCGCTCTCCGCCACACGAGGGCACGCCTTCGAGGGCGAGCTCGCGCGCTGGATCGAGGTGTTCGAGCGGTACGAGATGGAGGTCGCCGACCCCGCGTACGCCGAGCTCCGCGCCCCGGGCACGAAGCTCTCCCTGGCCGACTACGTCGACAAGCGCGGGCCGTCCTGGATCGCCGACCTGTTGGGGTTCCTCTCCGCCGCGTCCGTCATCGTCCAGCAGGACGAGATGAGCTTCCTCGCGTCGTGGGCTTCCACGCCGTCGGGCTCGGCGCGGGTCTACTACTTCCACCCGCACGACTGGGGGCTCTGGCCGACGGACCAGTCGATCGCGGCGCGACTCTTCCGGCTCGTCGACGAGGAGGAGCGCGAGGAGTTCGACCACGTCCGCTTCACCGGAGACGAGGGCGCGCACCTCGCCTCCGCGCTCAAGCTGTTCGAGGCCGTCGCGTCGGTCGAGCCGCTCCCCGAGCACCTCGATCCCGCGCGCCTCTTCGTACGGGCGGAGTGGCTCACGCACTTCCTCCTCGGCGCCGGCCGCGACTTCGAGTCCTCCGTGCAGCGCGCGGCGCCGCTGTCGCGGTGGGCGGTCGAGAAGACCGCCGCCCAGCGCTGGCCGCACATCGCGACGTATTGGTTGTGGTCGCACTACGTGTTCGACAACCGCACCGAGCTCGCCGAGGCATTCGAATGCACGCGGGACCTGGTGTCCCAGGTGGTGGTGGAGTCGCGGCGGACGATCGAGCGCCTCCGGGCCGGCGAGAAGGTGAAGCTCAGCGACCGCGACAACGCGGCGCTCCTCGCGCTCGTGGCGACGGCCGTCCGCGCGGCGCCGAACGAGGTCCTCGGCGCCGGCGCGCGGAGTCGGCTCCATGAGCGTCTCGCGGACGAGGAGATCGAACACCGCGAGGCGCACTCCGCGCTCGCCGAGATCGAGGCGCGCTCCGACGACGACGCCCTCGCGCGGGAGGCCTTGCTCCTCCTCGAACACCTCGCGCGCGGCGGCGCCATCCCGCCTGGGCCCGCGCCCATCCACGGCGGGCTCGGCGTGGACGGCGCGATGGAGCGGCTCGCGGAGGTGGTCGACGATCGCTTTCGCCCGCTGATCCTCGCGCGCCTCGAACGCGCGGCGCGCGTGGGCGACACCCACGAGGGCGCGTCGTGGGGCCTCATCCTCGCGTGGGCGCACCTCGCGCCGGACGTCCAGACGTTCGAGGCCGAGCTCGACCGCGTCGGGACGCAGAACTTCGGGCCGCGTCGCCTCACCGAGCTGTACCGAGCGTACGGTCACTTCCTCGAGCCGCGCGCGACGCAGGTCCTCGCGACGGGCGCGCGCGCGTGGCTCCGCGAGATGGACGATTGGATCCGGATGGCGTCCGACGAGCCGCTGATCCAGCTGATGAAACGCGACACGCTGGAGACCCACGAGGTCCTCGCGCAGCTCCTGGGCTCCGCGAGCTTCTCGGCGGCGAACTGGGATATGTGCGTGCGCGCGGCGGTCGCCGCCGGGGCACTCGAGAGCCAACTCGCGCTCCCCGGCCTCGAGCGCGCGGTCGCGCGGCGCCTCGGCCGCATCGACGACGGCGGGCGCGCGTCGGTCGTCCAGGCCTACGCCGCCGCGGCGGGCGAGGGCGGCCTCGCGTTCCTGCGCGAACAGATGGAGGCGCGCGTCGCCGACTGGGAGATGTCGGACGACGACGAAGACATCTTCGAGTACATGAAGGACGTCGCGTGTCTGCTCGCGGGCCTCTTGCCCCTCGCGCCGGAAGACGAGCGCGTCATCGCGGTCGCGCGCGCGCTCCTCGGTCAGATCTTGGTGAAGCTCGCGCCCCAGCGACGCCCGCGTCGCGACGTCATCGCGGCGGCGCTCGCCGTGATCACCGGCGTGCAGCGCGGTGAGGTGCGCTCGTTGCGCCCCGCCGTGAAGCCGTTCGCCGCGCTCGAGTACATCGAGACCGCGTCGACGCGGGCGGTGTCCGAGGAGCTCCGCTCCCTCGCGCGCGTCGTGTGCCGCGAGCTCGCGGCCTGAAGCCGAACTACGCTTCGACGCCGAGGGCCTCGCTGAGGCCCAGCATCGCGACGGTCTGGGTGAACACGGAGGACGGCTCCTTGATCTCGACCTTCTGGCCGCGGCTCTGGGCCGCCGCCACGAAGGCGAACAGGAGCTGCAGTCCGGCGGCGTCGACGCGCTCGACGGCGTCGGCGCCAATCTCGATCGCTTGGTTCTGATCGAACGCCCCCGAGAGCTCCTCACGGAACGCGGTGACGTTGGCGATCCCGAGGCGGGTGGGCAGCGCGATCGAGAAGACGGACTCCATGACCTCTTCGGTCGGCCGCGGGCCGCGAAACTCGAGTGTACCGACGTCGAATCTCGACGCGGGACGCCCGAGGTGTCGCGGACCGTCGGGCCACGCCTCGTCCTGCGACGAATTCTGGAAGAAACGACATCACCTCCCCTCGATTCTCCCGACGACCGGCCGATCCCCTTTCCAGCGAGTCGGGATCGGTCCCCGTGGCCGCCCGCTCAGGGGGTTCGTCGTTGGTTCAGGCACGAGCAATCGATACGGTGGACGAGGCGTCGGACGTTTCGACGCGGCAGTTCCTCACCTTCCTCCTCGCAGGGGAGGAGTACGGTGTGGACATCCTGCGGGTGCAGGAGATCCGCGGTTGGGAGCGCGCGAGCGAGATTCCCAACACGCCCAAGTACGTCAAGGGCGTGATCAACCTCCGCGGTTCGATCGTGCCGGTGGTCGACCTCCGCGTCCGATTCGGCCTCGAAGAGGTCGCTTACGGTCCGACCACGGTCGTGATCCTCGTGCTCGTCCAATCCGAGAAGGGCCCGCGGCCCGTCGGCATGGTCGTGGACGCGGTGTCCGAGGTCTATGACGTCCCCCCGGAGGCGATGAAGCCTCCGCCCGATTTTGGCGCGAGCTCGACCACGGCCTTCGTGAAGGGCCTCGCAACCATGGACGACAAGATGATCATCGTTCTCGAGATCGATGAGCTCTTGGATGGCAACGACGCACTCGAGCGTGTTCGCTCGAATGTTATCCACTGAATGGAAAAGTCGAGAAGGAAGTGAAGACTGTGGCAACGAAGAGGACGAGTTCCGCGCAAAAGATGAACATGCTGGCCGAGCAACTGGCTGACGCTCGGGCGGTGACGGGAGTGGTGAAGGCGGTCCAGGGCGCCTCCACGACGCACGCGGCGGCCAAGGCCGCCCTCGACGCCGTGAAGGATGCGTTCGGGTGGGCCTACGGTTCGTTCTGGGCCGTCAATGCCGCCAAGGGCGTCCTCGAATTCGTCGTCGACTCCGGCCGCGTGACCCCTGAGTTCCACGAGGTCACCGAGTCCGCGAGCTTCGAGATGGGCGTCGGCCTCTCCGGCCGCACGTGGCAGAAGCGCGACCTCTTCTTCGTCGAAGACCTCGGCGAAATGACCGACTGCTGCCGCCGTGAGTCCGCGATGCGTGCCGGAGTGAAGTCCGGCGTGTGCTTCCCGGTTACGATCGAGGGCAAGGTCGTCGGCACGATGGACTTCTTCGCGCTGGAGGTGCTGCAGCCCAGCACCGAGCGCCTCGAGGCGCTCCGCGAGGTGGGCCGCCTCGTCTCGCAGTCGTTCGAGCAGATCGCGCGCATGGAGGCTCAGGCCGAGTCCGCGAAGGACATCGGCGCCGTGAACCGTGTGCTGGGATCGCTCCAGGGCGCGACCTCCGCCGAAGACGCCGCCAAGCGCGCGCTCGACACGGTCAAGGAGGCGTTCGGTTGGGCGTACGGCTCGTACTGGAAGGTCGACGCGGAGAAGAACGTGCTCGCGTTCGCCGTCGACTCCGGCCGCGTCACCGACGAGTTCCACCGCGTCACCGCGACCGCGACGTTCGCCGAAGGTGTCGGCCTGTCCGGCCGCACGTGGCAGCGCCGCGACCTGTACTTCGTGAAGGACCTCGGCGAGATGACCGACTGCGTCCGTCGCGAGTCCGCGATGCGCGCCGGCGTGAAGTCGGGCGTGTGCTTCCCGATCGTCGTCGAGGGCAAGGTCGTCGGCACGATGGACGTCTGCGCGCTCGAGGAGCTCAGCCCGAGCGAGGGGCGCCTCGACGCGCTCCGCAATGTCGGGCGCCTCGTGTCGCAGGCGCTCGAGCGCCTCGTCGAGGCCGAGCGTCAACACGCCGCGCAGCAGCGCGCCGAGATCCTCCGTCAGGCGATCACCAACGCGTCGACGCCACTGATGATGGTCGATCGCGACTTCATGATCACGTACGTCAACGACGCGACGGTCGCGCTCCTCACCGAGCACGAGCGCACGCTCCGCGAGCTCTTCCCGGCGTTTTCCGCGTCGAAGCTCGTGGGTTCGAACATCGACATGTTCCACCGCGACCCGAGCCACCAGCGCCGCCTCCTCAGCGACCCGTCGCGGCTCCCCTACAGGGCGAAGATCACCGTGGGGCCGCTGCGGTTCGCGCTGAACGTCACCGCGATCATGGGGTCGGACGGCAGCTACGTGGGCAACACGCTGGAGTGGCAGGACATCACCACGCAGGAGGACGCGGAGCACCAGATCAACGCGCTCATCGCCAAGGCCGCGTCGGGTCAACTCGACAGCCGCCTCGACGCCGCGAAGTGGACGGGCTTCATCGAGTCGGTGGGCAAGGGCGTCAACAGCCTGCTCGACGCGTTCGTCGCGCCGATGAAGGAGACGACCAGCGTCGTGGGTGCGCTCGCCAAGGGCGACCTGACGAAGGAAGCCTCCGGCGACTACGAGGGCGCGTTCCGCGAGCTCGCCGATTCGCTCAATTCGTCCATCACGAACCTCCGCAGCATGGTCGGGCAGATCCGTGAGGGCGCGAGCCGCATCGCGCAGGGCGCGGGTGAGCTCAACGAGGGCAACAGCAACCTGAGCTCGCGGACGCAGCAGCAGGCGGCGGCTCTCGAGGAGACGGCCGCGACCATCGAGCAGATGACCGGCACCGTGAAGCAGAACGCGGACAACGCGGCGCAGGCGAACCAGCTCGCCGCGGAGGCCCGCGCGGTCGCCGAGAAGGGCGGTCAGGTGGTCGGACAGGCGGTGTCGGCGATGGGCGAGATCAACTCGGCCTCCAAGAAGATCGCCGACATCATCGGTGTCATCGACGAGATCGCCTTCCAGACCAACCTGCTCGCGCTGAACGCCGCGGTCGAGGCCGCGCGTGCCGGTGAGCAGGGCCGCGGGTTCGCGGTGGTCGCCGCCGAGGTCCGCAACCTCGCGCAGCGCAGCGCGGGTGCCGCCAAGGAGATCAAGGCGCTCATCAAGGACAGCGTCTCGAAGGTCGAGGATGGCTCGCGCCTCGTCGACCAGTCGGGCGCGACCCTCGAGGAGATCGTCGCTGGCGTGAAGAAGGTCAGCGATATCATCGCCGAGATCGCCGCCGCGTCGGACGAGCAAGCTCAGGGTATCGAGCAGGTCAACAAGGCCGTGACGCAGATGGACGAGATGACGCAGCAGAACGCAGCGCTCGTCGAGGAGGCCGCCGCGGCGAGCTCTTCGATGGACGAGCAGTCCGACAACCTGCAGCGGTTGGTCGAGTACTTCCGCGTCGACGACTCGGTGTCGAGCCCGAAGGCCTCGGCCAGCGCCGCGCCGCGGGTGAAGAAGCCCGCGCCGGTCGCGAAGCCGGCGCCGGAGGCCTACATGGCTTCCGCGCACGACGACTTCGACTTCGACGAGATGACCGAGTTCTGATTCTGCCCTCGGGCTCGGGGCGGCGCGCGGTTATACTCCACACCGCATGCGCGCGTCGCCTCGCAGCCCGTACGCGTTGCTCCTCGCGCTCCTCCTCTTCAGCCCCGACGCCTCCGCGACCGAGCGTGAGCGCTTCATCGGCTACCGCGCCGACGTCTGGCGCGACGAACACGGCCTCCCGCAGAACA
Organism: bacterium; assembly: GCA_030426505.1. Classification (GTDB taxonomy): domain Bacteria; phylum Myxococcota; class Kuafuiibacteriia; order Kuafuiibacteriales; family Kuafuiibacteriaceae; genus JAUHYN01. Next base: position 7,855 of record JAUHYN010000175.1, read on the forward strand.
CCGTCACGGACATCGTGCAGGATCGCGACGGCCTGTTGTGGGTGTCGACGTTCGGCGGCGTCGTCCGCTTCGACGGCACCGCCTTCGACACCATCGGTTTCACCACCGGGCTCCGGTCGCCCCGCGCCGTGCGGCTCTCCGTCTGTCCGGACGAAGACATCTGGGTCGGGCTCGAGGGCCGCGGTCTGCAGCGCATCCGCGACGGGCACGTGACGGCGACGCCCGCCACGACTTCGCTGACGAGTGGTGTCGTCGCGTCGGTCTTGTGGGCCGACGGACACCTCTGGGTCGTCCAGGACGAGCGCTTGCGCCAGTGGGCCGGGGCGATGTGGTCGACCACCGACGTGCGCGCGAAGTTCGCGTGGCCGGCGCCGGCCGGGGGCGTCTACGCCGTCGATGACGGGACGCTCCGGCACGTGACCGCGACCGACGTCACCCACGTCGCGACGGTCGATGCGAAGATCCTCTCCGGTCGCGTCCACGGCGGCGTGACGTATCTCGTGACCGAGCACGGCCTGTACGCCGTCGAAGGAGGCGCCGCGCGACAGCTCGTCGCGACTCGCCACGACGGCGCCCACTTCGGCGCCGGTCCGATCGTCGATCGGGACGGGCACCTGTGGTTCTCCGTCCGCGGCACGCTCTACCGCTTCGAGTCGATCGCCGCGCTCGAGGCCGAGGTGAAGCGCGCGGGCCGAGCGGTCGTCGCGTCCGAGTCGACGACCTGGTCGACCGACGTGCGCGCGTTGTTCGCGGATCGCGAGCGCAACGTGTGGGTCGGCGTCGCGGGCAACGGGTTGTGGCGCTTCACGCCGGAGCCGTTCCAACGCATTCACGCCATGTACTCGACGGCGCGCTCGGCGACGGGCGTCGTGGCCGCCGGTGACGACATCGTCTTCGGCAACCACTGCTACGCGTACACGCGGCTCGCGCCGGACGGGACGCAGACGACCGTCGACGTCGCGGGGTGTATCGAGGCGCTCGCCTACGACGCGGCGCACGACGAGGTCTGGGTCTGCGCCGAGCAACTCGAGCGCCACGGGACCGAGACGCGCCTTCGTCCGTTGCCCGAGGCGGGGGAGCGCTGCACTGCGCTGCACCTCGAAGGCGAGGGCGGCGCGCTGGTCGGGACGAATCAGGGGCGGGTGTACCGCTTCGACGGCGAAGCGTTCGAGTCCGTCGAGGTCGCGCTCGACGGACCGGTCGCGACGATCGCGGCGGCGCCGGACGGGACCTACTGGATCGGCGAGGACGGGCGGATCGCGGTCGTCGGCCGCGGCGCGACGCGGACCCTCGGGCGTGACGACGGCGTGCCGGTCGGCGAGGTCCGCGCGATTCACTTCGTCCAGGACCGCGTCCTCGTCGGGACGTACGGGGGCGGCCTCGGGTGGATCGGGGGCGAGGCGCCGTTCGTCTTCACGTCGGCGGAAGGGCTCCTCGACGACTTCATCTCCTTCGTCGCGCGTGACGACTCGGGGGACTTGTGGGTGAGCAGCAACCTCGGCGTCCTGAGAATCGCGTACGACCAGTTCGACGCCGTCGCGTCCGGGCGCCGTTCGATGCTGCGCGTGCGCCCGATCCGCGTCGGTGAGACGGAGGGCGGCGCGTCGCCGCCGGGGACGCTGCGGGGCAACGCGCTGTGGATCCCGACGGTCGACGGTCTGACGGTGGTTCGCATCGACGAAGTGCACAGCAACGAGGTCGCGCCCGTCGCCGTGATCACGCAGGCGACGGTCGACGGTCGGCCGCTCGAGGTCGGTGAGGAGACGCGCGTGGATCCGGGGCGGGGCGAGCTACGAGTTCGCTTCCGCGCGGCGACGCTCCGCGAGCCGAACCTCAAGACCTTCGAGTACCGCCTGGAGGGGCTCGCGGACTCGTGGATGCGCGTGGACGGGCGACGTCAGCAGGCGATCTTCGACGGGCTGTCGTCCGGGTCGTACCGCTTCGAGGTCCGGGCGATCAACGAGGACCGGGTCGTCGGGCCGACCGCGTCGTTCGCGTTCGTCCTGCCGCCCCACTTCACGCAGACACTCCCGTTCCGCGGCGGGTTGCTCGTCGTGTTCCTGTCGCTCGTCTACGGCTGGTCACGGTGGCGCACGCGGCGCATCGATCGTCAGAACCTCGAGCTGTCGCGGCAGATCGACAGTCGCCTCGTCGCGGAGGCCGCGCTGCGCGATCGCGAGATGCACTACCGCTCGGTCTTCCGCTCGTCCGAGAACGGGTTCTTCGTGGTGAGCGAAGACCAGACGATCCTCGACGTGAACCCGGCGGCCTGCTCGATGTTCGGGCACGACGTCGAGGCGCTCCTCGACCGCCCGCTCTCGACCATCGTCTACGTCGATCCCGCCGCGAAGAACGGACAGGTCCAGGTGTGTCGGCGCGAGGACGGCAGCACTTTCGAGGCGCGGGTCCAGGCGTCGTCGTACGAGTTCGGCGGAGCGTCCCGATCCCTGGTGAGCGTCGTGGACCTGAGCCCGTTGGTCGCCGCGCAGTCCGAGGAGCGCCGGCTCCGCGAGCAGCTCCTGAGGAGCCAGCGCGTGGACGCGATGGGGCGCCTCGCGGGCGGCATCGCGCACGACATCAACAACATGCTCACGGCGGTGAAGTGCTACGCGGATCTCGCGGTGATGTCCGTGAACGACGCGAAGCCCGAGGCGGCGCGCGCGGATCTGATGGAGATCTCGGCGGGCGTCACGCGCACTTCGAAGCTCACGAAGAAGTTGCTCGCATTCGGTCGCCGCGAGTCGGCGCAGCCGCGCTCGGTTGCGCTCGACGCCATCGTGCGATCGCTGCTCCCGATGCTGTCGCGCCTCACACGCGACGACATCGACATCACGTTCGACACCGAGGCCGAGGTCGGCGCGGTGTACGCGGACCCGGCGCACCTCGAACAGATCCTGGTGAACCTCGTGATCAACGCGAGCCAGGCGATGCCGGACGGCGGGACGATCGCGTTGACGCTCGATCAAGTCGAGGAGGACGACCTCGACCAGGAGTATCCGCAGCGCGGGTTGATCGGCGCGCACGTCCGCCTGTCGGTGGTCGACGAGGGGCT
>JAUHYN010000176.1 GCA_030426505.1 bacterium
CACGCCCGGAGCCTCCGGCGGCGCTGGCGTCACCCGCTCCACGGTGGGCCCCTCGGTCCGCGTCGCCACGACGGTCGCGACCCCCACCGTCACCGCGAGCAGGAACGCGCCGACCGCGACGGTCCCCAACGGTCGCGCGCGCGGCGGCGGGGTCGGGCGGGTCGGCGCGGCGACGCCCGGGGTCGTGAGGTCCCGCGGCATGACGGCGGTGAGGACCGGCGCTTCGATCGAGCGCGTGAGCGAATCGACCGCTGCCTCCGTCTCGGGGCGCGGCGCGACCTCGCGCTCCGGCGCGGCGTGAATCGCGGCGGCGACCGCCGAAGCGAACGCCGCGCACGACTCGAAGCGCTCCGTCGGCGCGAAGCCGAGCGCGCGCTGGAGGGCGTCGTCGAATGCGCGCCCCAGCTCGGGGCGGAACGGCGCGGCGCGCGGGCGCGGCTCGAACACGATGCGACGCGCCACCTCCACGTGGGCGTTGTCGCCTTCGCTCGAGATCGCGCCCTGACTGATCGCGACGGGTCGACCATCGGCTCCTTGCGCGAAGGGCCGACGGAGCGTGGCGAGCTCGTACGCGATCACGGCCAAAGCGAACTGGTCCGCGCGGCCGTCGGCGGCGTCGCCGCGGATCTGCTCCGGCGACATGTACATGAGCGTGCCCATCATCCGGCCGACGGTGGTCTGGTCCGAGGCGTCGACCTGGACCCTCGCGATCCCGAGGTCCAAGAGACACACGCGGTCGATGGCGCCGTCGCGCACGTCGACCATCACGTTGGTCGGCTTGAGGTCACGATGCACGGCGCCGTGCGCGTGAATCGCTTCGAGCGCGCTCGCGAGGCGGGCGACGACGTGTTCGATCTCCTCCGGCGAAAACGATCGCCCGGAGGAGGCCCGCCGCCACATCACGTCGCGCAGCGTCTCGCCGCGGACGTACTCCATCGCGAGGTAGTGCGGCGCCGTGTCCGTCCGCGCCGCGACGAGCCGCACCACGTGCTCGTGTTCGATCGCGCGCAGCACCTCGACCTCGCGCGCGAACCGCTCGAGCGCTTTCGGCCGCGCGGCGATCTCCGGGCGCAACAGCTTCAGCGCGACCTGTCCGCCCGCGACGAGATCCTCGGCGAGCCACACCTCACCGAAGCCGCCTTCGCCGAGCTTCTCGTCGAGGCGGAAGCGTTGGTCGACCGTCCGCTCCAACGCCACCGATCATACTGCTATCATCCCGCCGCGTGGTGATCGGCGGACTCCTCGCGCTCCTCGGGGCGCCGATCGTCGTCGACGCGCCTCCGCCGTTGATCGTCGCGACGGCGAGCCCCCGGGGCGTGGCGCCGGTCCTCGCGAGCGCCGAGCTGCTCCGCCTGGTCGAAGCCGCCGTCCCCGACACGCGGCCGCTCGCCGTCACGACCGCGGACCGCGTGGGCCTCGACGTCGACGCCCTCCTCGAGTGCCCCCTGGAGCGACGGCTCGCCTGCTGGACCGAACGCGCCGCCCGCGCGCACCCGGACGCGCTCCTGCTCGTGCTCTCGGTCGTCGGCGGCCCACGCGGCGCGACCTATACCGGCGTGCTCCTCGACGTCCGGACCGAACGCGAACGCGTCGCGAGCCTCGCCGGGCGGACGACCGAACAGATCGAGAACGCGCTCTTCGAGCACACGATCAGCTTCGACAGGAGCGACGTCCCCCGCGCTCGACTCGTCTCAGCCCTGCGCGAAGACGTGACGCGCTCCGTCGCGACCGTGTTCGATCGGCGCGCGGATCTCGCGCCGTGGGGCGAGCTCGAGCTGACCACCGCACCGGGCTGGACGGTGAGCGTGGACGACCGCGAGGTCGGCGTGACCGAGGCCGTCACGTCGATGCGACTCCGGCCCGGCACGCGCAAGGTCGCCGTGCGCGATCCGGTCGACGCCGATCGCATCGAGCGCGAGGTCGACGTCACTTCGGCGTCCGTCGTGCGCCTCGATCTCCGCGTCGTCCCGAACCACCCGATGCACGCCGTGAGCGCGTGGTCGGGCGTGGGCGTCGGCGGGCTCGGCGCGATCGTGCTCGTGGCGGCGGCCGCCGCGGGCGCGGAGCCGACGTACCAACTCTACGGCCCGCGCGAACAACGCTACGCGACGACGTGCGATCTGTTCTCGAGCGACTGCCAAGGTCGTGGCCTCGCGCTGCTGCCGCTCGGCGCGGCGCTGTTCGTCGCGGGGGGCGCGGTGGCCGCGAGCTACTTCGGCCTCGCGGACGGCGGCGAGTACGAGTGGTGGTGGGCCGCGATCGGCGTCGCGCTCGGCGCGGTCACCTACGGGGTCGTCGCCGCGGTCGAGTGAGCGTCAGTACGAGAATCGATACGTGACGTACACCTGATCGGTGTTGGTGTACGCGCCGCCGAGGCTCGCCGAGGTCCCCTCCAACGCGAAGCCGCCGATCCCGAGCTGGTGGTAATCGTCCACGCGCCACGTGACCGCCGGCGCGATCCCGAAGTCGCCGCGCGTGAAGGTCGCGAGGATGCCCAGCTCGAAGCGGAGGTCGCCATCGAACGCGCTGAAGAACGCCGCGGCGACGGCGCCTGGGAGCACGACATCGCGCGTGCCGTCCGGGAGCGCGGAGGGCGGTGCCTCGTTCGGCTCGAAGAAGTTGAGGCGGCGGTTGTTCGGGACGTCGCGCACCACGATCGCGAACGCCTCCACGATTACTTGCAGCCGATCCGACCAGTAGTACTCCGCACCGACCACCGCGTTCAGCCACGGCAGCGACCACGGGTTGAACGCCTGGTCGTAGACCGTGCGCGACAACGTGTACGCGACGTCCGCTTTGACGACGAAAGGATCGATCGCCCAGCTCGCGTCGAAGCCGACCACGGTGCGCCGCCGGACCTCGCCTTTGAACAGCGTCTGCCCCATCTCGCTCTTGTCCTGCAGGCGCCCGACGGCCGCGAGCACTTCGGGATCCGAGAACGGCGGCGTGCCCTCCACCGCGTTGGCCTGCGCGAAGCGCGACGCGACGAGCGCGAGGTCGTCGTCGAGGACGATGCGCGGGATCGTGTCCCAGCCGTGGACCGCGGTGACCGAGACGTCGAGGTCGTCGACGACGAGTGTCGCGCGGGCGCCGAGGGTGGCGTGGTCCAAGCGCTGACTCGGGCGATCGGTGAGCAACACCTGATCGCCGCCCGCGTCGACGTAGGCCGGAGAGAACGCGGCGTCGACCGCATCGGGCGGGACCGCGAGGAGCGGTCGACCGGACAACACGGCGAAGTCCCACGACGTGAGGTGGAATCGCGACGACGTGAAGAACGGCGCGATCACCCCCCTGAGCGTGAGGGGGCCGGTGGTCGCGACCGCCTCGGCGCCGACGACCGGGATCTTCGTCCCGCCGGTCAGCCCGAGCGCGCCCTGGCGGTAGTCGACCGGGTTGAGGACGTCGTTGGGCGACACGAGGTCGCTCGATCCCCACGCCCAGGTCATCGCGCCGGCGCGGAGCGAGAGCGGGCCGTCGTGGTAGCGGACCCAGGCCTCGGGCGTGAGGAAGTAGAGGATCGCGCGGTCGTCGCCTTCGCGATCGAGCGCCGCCACGTACGAGAAGCGCGGCTTCGCGTACGCCGACAGGGACGGCGCGAAGTCCGCGTCGATCTCGAGCTCGCCGCCGATCATCAGCTCGGCGATCTGTTCGTTGGCGCGATCGAAGCTGGTGTCGAGCGAGAAGCGTGAATCGAACCTCGTGCTCACGCGCGCGCGGACGTCGAACGGGCTCGGCGGCGGCGGCGCCTCGGGATCGATCGTGATGACGTCGCTCGAGTCGTCGACCTCGCCCTCGCCTTCGCCCTCGTCGACGATGATGATGACGTCCTCGTCCGAAGACGCTTCGATCGCCGCGCTCGACGTCGCGACGCTCGCGGTGGCCACGAGGAGACTGAGGAGCGCGCCGGCCAACTCAGCGCTCGAGCGCCTGCCGCGTGAGGTCGGCGGGGTCGATCGGCTTCTCGAAGTCCACGGCGACGAGCACGAGGTTCGTGGAGGTCGACTTGGAGAGCGTCTCCATCTTCGAGTCGGTCGCGATCCAGCGGCCGTCCTTCTTCTCGAGGCGCTTCACCGAGAACCGCTTCATCACTCTCTCGCCGCCCTTCCCGAAGAAGTCGATGCGCATCGGGACGAGGTGCTTCTTGTGAACCCACAACACGCTCTTGGCGTAGTCCTCGTCGCCCGGGCGCTTGGGGGTCGCCTCGAGGACGTAACAGTCCTGCCCGCCGATCTTCGCGTCGTCGAGCTTCTTCCAGGTCGCGGCGTCCGGGTCGCGGCCGTCGAGATCGGCGTACGAGAAGTCCGTCCCCATGAAGCTGCGCGTGCGTTGCGTGCCGACCACGCGCTTCACCTTCTTGAAGGCCGGCAGGTAGATGTACTGGTCGGCGGTCGCGCCCTTCTTCTCGACCGAGAGGAAGCGGGTCCCCGCGACGTCCGCCGGCGAAGTGAACTCGACGAAGCTCCTGACCTCGCCGTCGGCGCGCACGATCTTCGTGATGATGCGGCGCTCGCGGACGACCTTGCCGCCCTTCGACACCGTGAGGTTGACGTCGGCCTGCGCGTTCGCGGTCGAGAACATGTTGTTGTCGAGCGCCTTGTCCGCGATCTCCTTCGCGGTCGGCTCCGCTTGGGCCGCGGGCGCGAGCGACATGACCACCGCCCAGACGAGGTAACGCATCAGTCCTCCTCCACCGTCGCGCCGAGATCCAGGATGTCCGTGTCGCCCACGTACGGGATCCGTTTGTAGCGCGTGAGTTGACCGAGCCGCCGTACGCTCTCTGCCATTCGATCCGACTCCGCCAACAACGTCTCCAGATACGGGGCCGCCACCGACTCCGGCGCGACCTTTCGCATCATCAGCTCCACCGTCCCGATGATCGACGTCAACGGTTGGTTGAGCTCGTGCGCCGCCGCGCCCGCCAACTCCATCACCGCCGACTGCCGCTCGGACAGCTCCAGCTTCTGCTGCGCCTTCTCGAGCTGCGCTTCGAGGTCGAGGCGCTCGCGGAGGTCCGCGAAGATCCCCACGGTCGCGACCTCCTCGCCCTGGTCGTAAACGATCGCCGCGGCCAGGTTCACCGGGACGACGTCCCCGCCCTTGGTCATCAGGTGCTCGCGGCGCTCCTGGAGCTTGCCGGGCCCGCCGAACTCCTCGCTCCGCAGCTCGGCGAGGATCTGCCGGGCGACGCCCTGTGGATACATGCGCGCGACGTCGGTGCCGAGGATCTCGTCCGAGCTCCAGCCGGTGATGATCTCCGCAGTCGGGTTGAACAGGATGATGTTGCCGGCCATGTCCGCCGCGACGATCGCGTCGGCGCTCGAGTTGATCAGGTTCGTCAGGAAGTCCTTCGTGCGGCGCAGCTCGTCTTCCATCGACCGCGTCGTCGTGACGTCACGGAACGACACGATCGCCGTCGCCGTCTTGCGGTTCCCGCCGGTGGAGGACGGTGAGCGCTCGCGCTCGACCAGCTCCGGCAAGTCTTCCTCGCCCGCCGCGTCCGCGAGCGGCGCGCAGGTCATCGAGAGGACCGCGGTCTCACCGTCCGCCTTGAGCACGGCGAGGTCCTGGTCGCGGACGTAGCGACCGTCGAAGATCGCGAGGAGGATCGCGTCGAGGTCTTCGCGCGAGTCGTCCTGCACGATGTCGCCGAGCCGGATCCGCGACATGTCGTCCGCGCCGAACCCGAGGATCGCCTGCGCCGCGCGGTTCGCGAAGAGGATGCGCGCGGAGCCGTCCACGATCATGAGCCCGTCGCCCGCGAAGTCGAAGAAGCGTTGGTACTTCTCGATCTGCCGGAGGCGGCGCTCCGCGCGGATGCGGTCGGAGAGGCGCCGCTCGCTCCGGTCGCGGACCGTCTCGTAGAGCCGCGCATTCCTCAGCGCGATGCCGGCGACGTTCGCGACGATGCGACCGAAGCGGATCTCGCTCCGCGTGAGGCGGCGCTCGCGGGTCTGCTCGGTGCGGAGGTGCAAGACAGCTTGCACGCGCCGGTCGAGGACGACCGGGAACAGCACCGTGCTCCCCACCGGCTTGCCAGCGATCTTGTCGCGGACGGAGTCGAAGATCGGGGCGCGGTGGACGTCATCGACGATCAGCGGCGCGTACATCCGGATCGTCTCGCGGATCTCCGGGTAGTCCTCGAGGTCGATCGAGAGGTGCGTGACGGTCGGGTCGTCGGAGCTCGCGACGATGTATCCGGCGCGGTGATCGTCGTCGAGGACGATGATCGAGCAGCGGTCGGAGTCGAGGACATCGGAGATGAGGCCCGAGATCGAGAAGAGTGTCCCCTCGATCGCCGACGAGGCCGTCAGCGATTCGGAGAGCTCGAGCAACTTGTCGAGGTCGCACTCGGCGCGCTCGAGTCGCTCCGCGGGTTGGCGGTCGGAGGGGTCCATCCGCGGCGCGGACCTTAACCCAGGATCGCCCTGCCCCCCCACCCCGGTAGGACGTTTCGGGGGCCGCGTCGCTTCATTCTTCGAGGGCCGCGGTGATCGCCGCGGTGTGGACCACTCGCACCGCCACGCCGTGCTGCTTCGCGATGCGCGCGACGTCGTCGTACTCGGGCGCGACGAGCGGGAGGTCACGGCGCGGGGAGATCTTCACGCGCACCGGCCCGAAGCGGGTCTGGACCGTCTTCACCTCGCGGGGCGCGAGGTGCCGCTCCACTTCGTAGGCGCGCACGCCGAGTGTAGTGCTGTGCTCGAGGAACGCCTCGACGATCGCCGACTGCTCGGCGCGTCGGACGAGCGCGTGAACGGTGACCCCGGCGCGGCCTTTCTTCATGAAGGCGGTCGTGGTCCACACGTCGTACGCGCCGGCCGCGAACAACGCGGCCTCCAGCGGCGCGAAGTGTTCCGGCGACATGTCGTCGATATTGGCTTCGACGACGAGGTCGTCGCGCGTCGTCGTGGCGCCGACCTGCGCGCGACCGACGAGCGCGCGCACGACGTTCGGGCGATCCGGCCACGACTTGTGTCCGGCGCCGACACCGACGGCGTCGATCGTCATCGCGGGGATCGCGCCCCAACGATCCGCGAGCGCGGTGAGCAACGCGGCGCCGGTCGGCGTGACGGTCTCGCCCTCGAGCGAGGTCTCGACGGTCGGGCAGCCGCGCAAGAGGTGGAGCGTCGCGGGGCCCGGCAATGGGATCGGCCCGTGCGCGCCGCGGGTGAGGCCTCGCCCGAGCGGCGCGGGCGACACGACGACCTCGTCGATCCCGAGTGACGCGAACGCGACCGAAGCGCCGACGATGTCGGCGATGGCGTCGTCGGCCCCGACCTCGTGGAACTCGACGTCGTCGATCGGTACGCCGTGCGCGGCGGACTCGGCTTCGGCGAGGCGACGGAAGGCGTCGAGCGCGATCGCCTTCGCGCGCGCTTCGAGCGGCGCGACCTCGAGCTGATCGCGGATGTCCCGGTACGGTCGGTGATGACCGTGCTCGTGGTCGTGGTCGTGATCGTGCGGCGCGTCCGCGACGGGCGGCGACGCGACGGCGGCGTGGCGCACGGTCTTGCCGGTCCCGTCCGCGTTCTGCGCGCGGGAGGCCGCGGCTTCCTTGCGCGAGCGGCCGGGATCGAAGTGCGGGTGGTGGTGATGGTGGTGGTGCGCGTCGTGCGGGTCGGACTTGCGGTCGGTGTGGATGTGCGGCGCGCCCTCGACCGCGTGACTGTCCCCGAGGACGCCGTCGACGTAGACCTCGATCTGCTTCGCGCGCAGGCCGGCGGGGTGGACCTCGCGCTCCTCGAGCGTGACGCGGGGGAGGTCGACCGCGGTGATCGCGGCGCGCACGGCTTCGAGCGGAGCGCCCGCGTCGACGAGCGCGGAGAGGATCATGTCGCCCGCGGCGCCACCGACGAGATCGAGATAGAGGATCCGGCGCTCGCTCACGCGTCCCTCACCCGGTTCATCAACGACGCGGCGTAACCGGCGCCGAAGCCGTTGTCGATGTTCACCACGGTGATGCCCGCCGAGCAGCTCGACAGCATGCCGAGCAGCGCGGCGATGCCGTTGAGGCTCGCGCCGAACCCGACGCTCGTCGGCACCGCGATCACGGGGCGCGAGATGAGCCCCTTCACGACGCTCGGGAGCGCGCCCTCCATGCCGGCCACGACGATGACGATCTCCGCGGCTTCGAGGCGCTCACGTGTGGGGAGGAGCCGATGCAGACCGGCGACGCCGACGTCCGTGATGCGCTCGACCTCGTTGCCGAGGAGCTGCGCGGTCTGCGCCGCCTCTTCGGCGACGGGGAGATCGGAGGTGCCGGCGGCGACGACGAGGATCTTGCCGCGCCCCGCGTTCTTCATCGCCGGTCCGACGACGAACAGGCGCGAGACGGGATCGTAGTTCAGGTGCGGCTGCACCTTCGCGTCGAGGAGCGCTTCGGCGCGGTCGGCCTTTTCGGTGTCGACGCGCGTGACGATCGCGGTCTGGCCCGCGTCACGGATCGAGTGGACGATGTGCGCGATCTGCTCGGGGGTCTTGCCCGGGCCGTAGACGACCTCGGGATAGCCCGTGCGGACGTGGCGGTGGTGATCGACGCGCGCGAAGCCGAGGTCTTCGAACGGCAACCGCGACAGACGCGAGCTCGCGTCGTCGACGGAGACGTCGCCCTGCTTCACGTCCGTGAGGAGCTTCCTCAGGTCCTCGGGGCTCATGCGCGGAACATAGAGGAAGGAATGCTCACGCCGATAGTAGTTCTTCGATCTCGGCGAGCAGCTCGTCCGCTTCGACGGGCTTTCCCACGATGCTGGTCAGCCCGATGCGGAGGGCCTCGGCCTGGACGCTCGGTTGGAGCAGCCCGGTGACCGCGATGATGCGTGCGTCGGGGTCGATTTCGAGGATGCGCGCCGCCGCCTCCGTGCCGCTGAGGAACGGGAGCACGAGGTCGAGCGTGACGATGTCCGGGCGAAGCGCCTCGAACTGTTGGACGGCTTCGAGGCCGGTCGCCGCGACGCCCGCGATCTGGTGGCCACCGCGGATGAGGAGATCACAGACGAGCTGCCGCTCGTAGATCGAGTCGTCGACGACCAGGACCCGCACCCCCATGCGTGCGGCAGCGTCGCACCTCGGCGGGGTGGCGTCGAGATCAGCGGGCGACGACCGAGAACGCGAGGTCCGACAGCTCGAAGAGGCCGTCGAGGCGCCACACCGTGCCCGAGGCGGCGCCGTCGATGCTGACGTCGTCGCCGAGGACGACGTCGAAGGCCACGTCGTCGAGTTCGATCGGGCGGATCGCGCGCGGCTGGCCGCGGCTGTCGAGGACCGACCACTCGATCACGAGGTATGCGCGACCGGCGCCCGTCGGCGTGAATTCGAGGCGGGGCGACACGATCTCGAGGCCGCGAGGCGGGAGCAGATCGGCGTCGATGTGGATGTCGGCGAGCTCGAGCGCGACGCGCGCCACCTGGTCGTCTTCGACGTGGACGGCGCCCCCGACGACCGCGAGCTCGGGCTCCGCGCGGCGATCGCCGTCGGTCGCGACCAAGGTGAGCCAGGAGCTGGGGGCGTCGACGCCGAGGGCCCGGGCGGTGGATTCGACGGGCGCCTCTTCGGGTACCACGGGGCGCGGGGCCTCGGGGACGAACGTCGAGGGGCCCGGCGGGGGCGGCTCGACGCCGCAGGCCGCGAGGGCGAGAACGAAGAGCGGGAGTGGGGCGCGGTCGTACATGGCGGCTCGGGTACACCCGCCAACACGACGCGTCAATTATTTCCGACCTACTCGTCGGATTTTATCGATCCTGGGGGACGTAGTGCTCGAAGCCGGTCGGGAGCTCGACGATCTCGCCGCTGGGGAGGCGGACCTCGACGTCGGGGCGGGCGGTGACCACGCCGACGCGGGAGACCGGGGTGCCCGCGTTGGCGCACAGCTGCTGGATCTGATCTTCGGCGTTGGGGTCGGCGGTGAAGAGGAGCTCGTAGTCCTCGCCGCCCGCGAGCGCGATGGGGATCGGCGAGCGCGCGGTGGCCTCGGCGTACTGGCGGAGCGCGTCCGAGATCGGGAGCGCGCTGCCCTCGATGCGCGCGCCGAGGCCTTCGGGTTCGAGGAGGCGGCGCACGTCGCGGGAGAAGCCGTCGGAGACGTCGCACATCGCGTGGACGAGCTGCGCTTCGCCGAGCTTTCGGCCGGCGCGGGGGCGCGCGACGGGATCGATCAACGCCGAGAAGAGCGGGTACCGCGGATCGTCGGCGCTCGGGGGTGGGCCGGCGCGCGCGACCTCGAGGCCCGCGCGGGCGTCGCCGAGGTGGCCGGTCACGAAGATCGCGTCGCCGACGAGCGTGCCGCGGCGACGCACGAGCTGGGAGGGCTCCGCGCGACCGATCAACGTGATGGTGAGGACGATCGGGCCGTCGATGGTCGTGGTGTTGCCGCCGATGATCGCGACGCCGTTGGCCTTGCAGACGTCGCGGATCCCGAGCGCGATCCGCTGCGCGGTCTCGACCGGCGTGGTCGGCGGGATGCTGACCGCGAGCAACGCGTACCGGGACGCGGCGCCCATCGCGGCGATGTCGGAGACGTTCACCGAGACGAGCTTGCGCCCGACCACGTTCGGCGGCGTGTACGCGAGATCGAAGTGGACGCCCTCGACCTGCGAGTCCGTGGTGACGACGGAGACGTACTTCGACTCGAGGAAGTACGCGGCGGCGTCGTCGCCGTTGGGGACGATGACCTTGCCGCCGAGGGATCCGGCTTCGATCGAGAAGAGCTCGATCAGGCCGTCCTCGCCGATCGCGTCGACGGTCTCGTTGCTCACGGCCCGGAGGTTAGCAAATGCGCGCACGGCGTGCGGACTGCACCGACGCCGAGGCGTGCAACGGATCCGTGGGCAACCCGATCCGGGGGAAGGAGCCCGCGCCACGTGGCATCCGCCTTGCGTTGGGTGCGGGGTGATGCGGTCCGCGA
>JAUHYN010001333.1 GCA_030426505.1 bacterium
CGATCTCTGGTGGTAGCCGCGTGATAGATTGAGTCGCGCATGGCGCGGCTCCGTCTCGCATCCATCTTCCTGTTCGCGTCCTTCGTGGGCGCCTGCTCGTCCGGCGACGACGAAGTCGAACCGGTCCGCGACGGCGGCCCGCGCGACGGCGGCGTGGCGCGCGACGGCGGCCCGCGCGACGGCGGCTACGTCGAGCCGGACGTCTGCGACGACCTCGGCCTCCCGCGCATCGCCTACCAGGACGGCGACACCACGTACGCCTTCGGCGACGTCGCGGGCGACTTCCGCGTCGCGACCTTCAGCGGCAACTGGATCCTCAGCAACGAGTGGACGGGCTGCGAGTCGTACGTCTTCCTCAACTACATCCCCGACGACCGAACCACGTTCGAAGACGACCTGTGGAACTCGAACCCGTCGTGGTTCGTCGACACGCCGGTCAACACGCACTACTTCTTCATGGCGACCCTCGCGCAGGAGAACGCGCGCATCATGAAGATGCAGGAGGTCCAGGGCCGGATCGACGCCGCGATCGACGCGGCCTCGGACGACGAGGCCGTGCGCGAAGCCCAGCGGCGCCGCTTCCACTACGTGATCGACGCGCCGGTGCTGATCCCGGGCAGCGTCGGCGAGTTCATCCAGGACTACAACACGTACCGCGCCGACCCGAACAACTACGCCGACCTCGGCGACCGCGGCCGCGCGCCGCCGCCGGTCGCGCACGCGTTCGCGATCGATCGCGATCAGCGCTGGGATCCGGTCGGCAACCTCAACCAGACCGTCGGCTCGCCGCCCGCGTTCCAAATGGCGTCGTACGTTGCCGGCTTCTTCGATCACAAGGCGGCGATCCGCGATCGCCTCGCGTCCGAGATCGGCGTCGAGACGTTCGTGCTCCTCGACGAGACCGTCACCGATCGCGAGTTCATCCGCGAGGCCACGCTGCCGAGCGCGAGCGCGATGGCGGGCTACGACACGCTCGAGGTCGACGTCTCCGTGACGTGCCGCGAGCGGAACGTGTTCGCGTGCTCGGAGTGGGATCGCATCGCGCACATCTTCGTCTGCCTCGATGAGACGTGCAGTGATCGCCGCGAGCTCGTCCGGTGGATCACGCCGTACTGGCGGCGCGGAAATCGGCGCTGGATCATGGACGCGTCGTCGTTGATGGGGCTCGTCGCGGACGGTGGCGCGCAGCGGTTCCAGATCGTCATGGGCCCCACGTGGGAGCGCGCGACCCCGCGCGACGTCCGCGTGGCGATTCGCCTCTCGAATCAGGGCGCGGCCGCGCGCGCGACGGCGGGCGAGCTCGCGTTCACGGGCGGGACGTTCGACGACACGTACAACGTGCGCGACCCGTACCGGTTCACGCCGCCCGCGACCGCCTCGCGCGTGGAGCTGGTCGTGATCCTCAGCGGCCACGGGCAGGAGGCCGGGAACAACTGCGCCGAGTGGTGCGACCACCGCCACATCTTCGCGATCGGCGGCAATGACCTCCCGGAGATCGCGCACGAGGGGAACATCGGTTCGCGGGATGGTTGCGGCCCGGCCGCCTCGCGCGGGGTCCCGCCCGGGCAGTTCGGCAACTGGGCGCCGGAGCGCGCCTACTGGTGCCCGGGGCTGCCGGTGGATCCGATCCGCGTCGACATCACGAGCGACGTCACGCTCGGCGCCGAGAACGAGCTCACCTACCGCGGCGCGTTCCAGACCGGCATGCCCAACGGCGGCAACATCAGTCTGAGCGCTTACGTCGTGTGGTACGAGTAGACTCCGCGAGGCGCACGGCGTCGAAGCCGAAGCGCTCGCGGATCTTGTCGACGGTGTCGTGCAGTCGCTCGCCGTCCTGGAACAGGTTGATCTGCTCGTCGTGGAACCCGAGGTTCGACAGCTGCAACCCGAGCAGCCGAATCGGGCGGTGCGGGTCGCGCGCCTCGTCGTAGATCGCGCGCACCACCGGGTAGACGTCGAGCTCGGAGTTGGTCGGGCTGAACGTGCGCGACCGCGAGATGGTGTGGAAGTTCGCGTAGCGCAGCTTGAGCGTAACGGTGCGCGCCTTGATGCCGCGTTTGCGCGCGCGCCAACACACGCGCTCCGTCAGTGAGCACAGCATCGACTCGATCACTTCGGGGCGACGGACGTCCTCCATGAACGTGCGCTCGTTCGAGATGCTCCCGACCGTCTCGCCGTCCGGGTCGTGCTCGCGGAACGCGGGG
>JAUHYN010001334.1 GCA_030426505.1 bacterium
CGCTGAACGACGGAGCGGGCGGTGACGCGCACGCGGGGTGACTCGCGCTTCACCGCGGCGACGCCGGCCGCGAGCCGCTCGAATGCGCGTGGCACGTTGCGGATGCGATCGTGTACGGCGGGGCTCCCGTCGAGGGAGACGACGACCTCGTCGATCCACCGCGCGACATCCGGCGCGGCGCGCTCCAGCGTCAGGCCCGTGGACAACAGCGTCAGGCGGACCGGTCGGCGTTTCAACATGGCGCAGAAGAGCCAGAGGTTCTTCGACATCAGCGCCTCGCCGCCGGAGAGCACGATGCGTTTCGTATTCCAGCGGTCGAACACGTCGAGGAGCGGGCGCAGATCGTCGGCGGTGAGGTCTCTCGCGTCGTGGTTGGCCTTCCAGATGTCACACATGAGGCAGCGCGCGTTGCAGCGGCTGTGCGGCATCAGGACGACGAGGGGCAGCGAGAACGTCCGGTTCGTCAGGACGTTGAGCGTGCGTCGGACGCGCTCTTTCGTGCCGATCGCCAAGGCGCCGGATGAAAGCACGATTGCGACGAGGGCCCCAACGATCACGAACCGCGAAAAGCCCCGAGAGGGCGATGTCGCACGAACGCGCCCAAAGCCTACGTTGTCGCGAGGGGAGTGGTGTCGCAGGATGCGACCGAGGAGCCTCGCACGCACCCGATGCCTCGTATCGTCCCAGCCCGTATCGTCACGCCGACCGGCGACCGCATCGACGGTGACATCGCCAACCTCACGCCGACCGGCCTGTTCTTCCGGACGGAGGCGCCGCTTCGATTCGGTCAGTCCGTGACCGTGAAGCTGCTCGGTCAGACGATGCCGGGGCAAGTGCTCTTCGTCACGGGCGACCCGGAGGGGGCCGTGCTGTCCGTGCGCCCAACGGCCGAAGCCGCGGAGGCGCTCGCCAAGATCGCGCACGAAGTCGATCACGTCGACGGGCTGCAGAAGACGTCGGAAGACGACATGTGGAGCGAGGACAGCCAGGCCACGATCGTCGCGATCGATCCCGAGCCGGCGAGGCTGCCGACGGGCGACCTGTTGGAGGTGGCCCACGCGAGCGCCGCACCCAAGGACGTCCCGATCGCCGCCGGGTTGTTGGCCGCCGCGTCGATGGACGACGCGAGCTCCGACCTCGAGCCGGACATCGATATCGAGATCCTCGACCCCGAGGATCAGACCCTCGCGCCGGAGCAACAGGTCGCCGCCGTCGAAGCGCCGCGCGCACCGCTCCCGCGCGCTTCGACGCCCGTCCCGCCGCGGGCGGGGGCGATCACGCGATCGCGGACTCCGGTCCCGCGCAACGTGAGTGGCTTGCCGGCGCCGATCGCCAACGCGCCGTTGCCGCGGAGCGGTTCGGGCGCGGGCCTCCCGCCGCCGAGCGAACCTTCCGCCGTCAGCTCGGAGGCGGCGTCATCGGCGGCGGCCGCGCTCGCCGCGGCCGCCCGGCTCACGTCGCCGAAGGGAGCCTCCGGCCCCGAGAGCGCGGTCGGGTCGGGCGCAGGAACGTCGAACGTCGCCTCGGGTTCCGGGGCGTCCTACGTGGCCCCGGTCGCCGAGGCGTCGCGCGCCGAAGCGTCCGCCGTCGCCGCGCTCGCCGAGGCGTCCACCGTTGGGTCGGGCGCCGACGCGAACGCAACTGGAGTGGGCGCCGAAGCGTCCGCCGTTCGAATGGGCTCCGAAGCGTCGGCGTTCGGATCGGGCGCGTCGTCGTCGGCGTTCGCCTCCGGCGCAGAACCGTCCCCGCCTGCGCTCGCGTCGAGCGCCTCGCTTCAGGCGCCGACGTCGAGCGCGGCGTTGCCCGCTCCGAACGCCGAGGCGCGCGCGCGCGGCGCCTCCGGTGTCGGGCTCCCCGCGCCGAGTGCGGGTGCGTCCGGCCCGTCGACTCCGGTCGAAGCGGCGCAAGCGCTCGCGCCGAGCCCGTCCCCGCGCGCGACTTCGTCCGGCGGGCTCCCGCCGGCGCGCCCCGCGCCGAGGGCTCGCGCGTCCTCATCCTCGTCGCTACCGGCGCCCGGCGCTCGATCGCGTCCGTCCGCAGTCTCGTTGTCGGCGCCGAGCCCGTTGACGCCGTCGGGTGGCACCGCGCGCGCCGACGTCGCGGCGGCGCTCGGCACGCCGGCGCCCGCGCGCGGCGCGTCCGGCGCGGGGCTCCCTCCGCCGAGCGGTCCTTCGGCGCCCGCGCGCAGCGCATCCGGGGCG
>JAUHYN010001335.1 GCA_030426505.1 bacterium
GTTCTTACCTAAAAAAACGAAGATTCTTGGTTTCTTTGTGAATTCGCGTGACGTTTCGCGACCAACTTGAAAGGACGCAACCCTGAAGTTGATCGGAGAAGCAATGTCGGACAGGCAGACGGTAGTAGAGCAATGGCCCGAACGCCTACGCGGCGAAGCCGACGAAAGGGATCGTGCGATCGAGGAACTGCGGAGCATCCTACTGCGTGGGCTGGTCGGTACCCTCTCCACACGGTACGGCGGCGGCTTGCAGATCGAAGCCGCCGACGAAGCGGAGGAAGCCGAAGAGGAGGCGGCGCTCGAAGCCGAGCTGGAAGCGGAGGATCTCGAAGAGGCCCAACTCGTCGCGGACGCCGCGGCTCTGGAAGCCGAGCTCGAGGCCGCGCCCGTCGAGGAGCCGGGGATCGTCGACCAGGCGCTCGACGTGGCCGCCGGTGTGGGGACGTACCTCGGCCAGACGTTCAAGGGGTACGCGACCGGAGCCGCGAACATGTACCTCGACTACAACAACGCGGTGAACTGGGGCGTGAACAAGGGCCTCGAGGCGGCCGGCGTGGACTACCGCTTCGCGGATGACCTCCACATCGAGCCGACCTCACCCGCCGAATACCACGCGCAGAACGCGCTCGAGATCGCGAGCGTGGTCGCGGGGGGTTACGGCGCGGTGAAGAGTGCCCCGGCGATCGCGCGCGGGATCGACGCGACCGTCGACGCCGCGCGGGGCCTCGTCAACGGCAACCGCGCGACGCGCGTGACGGCGCCCGGTGCGGCGGCGGCGACGACCACCACCACGGTGCTCGGCGATCTCCGCCCGCACGAGATCGCGCGGATCCAAGCGGCGGCCGACGAGCTGGGCCACGACCTGTACGTCGTGGGGAGCGCGGCGAAGGGGGCGCGGCGCAACGTCGACACGGACCTCCCGCTCGCTCAGTTCGGCGGGACGAAGGCCGGGACGCGGAGCGACATCGACTACGCGGTCCGCGCGGACCTCGACGACCTCGCGAATCAGTTGGATCTGCCGGACGTGGACGGGAGCTGGGGCGTGCGCGGCGTGGACTTCCTGAACCTCGACAACTCGCCGGCGATTCGGTTCAGCCCCGGCCGCGCCCCCGAGTTCCTCGACGGCGCGGGCCGGTTCACGCTGGACTGAGTGGACCGAGGCTCACGGGCACGCGAGCAGCGGCATCGTGACGGACGAGACCACGGGCGGCGTGTCCTCGGTGTACGTGACACCGACGCTCTGCGCCGACCCGTGGTCGTAGCAGAAGAAGTTCGCCGTCGAGGACGCCGACCCGTTGCCGTAGCCCTGGTTGCCGAGGAACGCCTCGAAGTCGGTGCGCGTGCTACCGATCCCCGCGCCGCCCGCGCCCGTCCCGTAGTACGGCGCGTGGATCGTGAGGAACGCGACCTTGTCGGCGCCGACGATCGAGTTGTCGACCTGGAAGACCTCGATGCCGATGAACGCGTAGCTCAGCGTGTGGAGTTCCTGCCCGCTCACGGTGACGTCGCCCTCGGCGTCCGGCGCCCCGAGGCGCTGACGCACGCGTGAGATGTCGGTGCCGCGCTGGCCGAGGCCCATGAAGCCCTCGAGGTCCCCGTTCGACAGGCGCACGCGCTGGCTGTTCGGATCGAGCTCGCCGTCCGGCTCCACGAGGTAGCTGCGGCAGATCGTGATCGTGCGCGTCGCGCCGTTGTCGTCCAGGGCGATGAGCGCGCCGCTCGTGAAGTACTGTAGGAGCGTGCCCGTCGGGTTCGCGGTGATCGCGACCTCGTGCGGCGGCGCGCCGAGCGCCGTCTCCACTTCGGCGCGCGTGCTCCCGAGGCGGACGCCGCCGGGCGTCATCCCCGTGAAGCCGCCCTGCACCGAGATCCACAGCACGGTGGCGTCGTTCGCGACGGTCCCGACCGGACCGAGCCCGGTGTTCGCGAACCAGACCGTGAGCGTCACGCCGCCGCCGAGCGTCCACTCGTAGCTGCGCGCGTTCATCGACATCGAGCGTGTGCCCGGCCCGAGCTTGGTCTGCACGGTCGCCAGCGTGTCGGTGCCGATCTCGATTCGACCCTCCGCGACCTGGACGTACTGCCCGGGCATCAGCTCGGGCGCGAGCGGCTGGCCGCCGTCGCGATCTCCGCCGCCGTCGCGGACGGTCCCTCCGTCGCGCGTGCCGGAGTCGACCACGCCGCCGTCGCGGTCGTCGTC
>JAUHYN010000177.1 GCA_030426505.1 bacterium
CCGGACACGATCCGTGAGCGGATGCGCGGCGTGGTCGCGCGGAGCCTCTCCGCGGCGACCTTCGATCGCAGCACGTTCCTTCTGCACAGCCGGTGGCTCCTCGAACACGAGGCGAGCCGCGCGAAGGCGGCGCTGCCGAAGGTGACTTCGGATCGCGGGGAGGTCGCGGCCGCGGTGTCGCGCGGGCTCGGGTCGGTGCATCGCCTGGACGCCGGCGCGAGGCGCGTCGTGGTCGGCGAGTTCGACGGCGTGGCGCGGCTCGTCGCGCGGGTCGCGGTCCCGGGCGCGACGGCCTCCGCGAAGGCGAACGGCATGTCGATTCGCCGCCGCTACTTCACGCTGTCGGTGGACGGCGCGAAGTCGCCGGTGGAGTCGGGGATGTCGGTGGCGGTCGGCGACGAGATCTACGTGGAGCTCGAGTTCGACGCCGACGGCGACGAGGCGCTCCGCGGGCGGCGCTCGGCGTACTACGTGGTGACCGACGACGTCCCCGCGGGCTTCGTCGTGCTCCAGGAGGACAAGTCGTACCGCGGCGCGCCCTACGTCTTGCCGCTCGATCACGAGGCGCTCCGTCGCCGCACCTTCCGGCCGGACCGCGCGACGTGGTTCTTCGAGGAGCCCACGTGGTGGAGCCGCGCACCGCGCACGATCGGCTACGTGATGCGCGCGCAGTTCCCGGGCACGTTCGTCGCACCGCCCGCGACGATCGAGGACATGTACGGGCCGGCGATCGGCGGGCGCTCGAAGGGCGCTTCGCTGACGGTGAATCCGCGGGGCTCGTGATCGTGTCGCCGCTCGTCCTCGCGCTGGTGATCGGCGCGCCGTCGTTCTCCGTCGACCCCGACGTGGGCGCGACCGCCGCGATCGAGCGAGAGAGCGCGCGGCACTGGGCGGCGCTCGAGCGCCTGTGGGTCCGCACCACCGGACGAGCCGTGAAGGGCCCGCCGAACGTCCGCGTCCACGCGCGGAGGGACTTCTCGGCGGGGTTCAACGGGCGGAGCACGCCGGGCGTCGTGCAGCTGCGACCGACGCGCGGAGCGCCGACCGAGCGGCAGCGCATCGCGTTGCGCCACGAGCTCGCGCACCAGCTCCTCCTCGCCGCATGCCCGGCGGCCGCGCGCGACCGCCTCTTCCACGAGGCCTTCGCGATCTGGACGAGCGGCGAGCAGGAGAACTGGCTGAGCGAGCACATCACGGTTCGCGAGGCGCGGCGTCGGTTGCGCCGAGGGATCGACGATCGACCGAGTACGCGCGCCGCGATCGCGCGCGTCCTCGCGGAGGCCGACGCCGAGCGCGCGCTCACCGAACGCATGCGCGACTGCGAGGAGGGCCCGCCGCTCACCATCGAGGCGCTCGCGCAGGCCGCGCAGTTCTCGGACGCGATGGTGGTGATCTCGCGGCACAGCGGTGAAGTGCTCGCGCACGACGGTGCGTCGGCGCTGAAGATGCCGTTCGGCTCCACGCTCAAGCCGTTCGTCGTGTCCGCGCACGGGCCGGGGCCGGAGCTCGATGTCCCCGCGGACGTCCCGATGTGGGCGTGCCACGCGCGCGGACCGAAGATGGGCGCGGAGGAGGCGCTGCTGAGATCTTGCAACGGCTACTTCCTCGACTGGCCCGCGTTGCCGGCGGACTTCGGGCGCTACCAACCGTTGTTCGATCGCTTCGAGGTCCGGCCCCGCGTCGTCGCCGAGGCGGTGGGGCTCGCGTCGCGGCTCGGGCTCTCCGCGTTCGAGCTCGCGCAGGCCTACCGTGTGCTCGCCGAGGCCGACCCGGCGATCCTCGCCACGCTCGACGACAACGCGAAGCACGGGACGCTCGCGGACACCGGCTTCTCGGCGGAGGGCGCGACCAAGACTGGTACGGTCCGCGACGCCGACTCGCGACCACGCGTCGGGTGGATCGTGTTCGTGGACGACGACGTCGTCGCGGTGATGGCGCGGCGCGGTCGCGCGCCCCGGACGTTCGCCGCCGAGCTGGACGCCGTCGTGCGGGGCCTCGATCGCGCGTCGTTGGTCGCCGTCGAGCGCGCGGGTGACTTCGCGCCCGGCTGCGGCGCGAACGGGATCGCGGTCTCGGTGTCGCGCGATCGGGTGGTGGTGGACGCCCACGTCCCCGACGCGCGGTGGCTGTGCCTCGGCGCGCCGACGGTCAACGGGGCGGGCGTCGTCGACGGGCGCCGCCTCCGGACGCGTCGCGGTCAGGCGCCGCGTGCTACGCTCGAGTGACGTGGGCCTCTGGGACGCCATCTTCCGCGGGGCGGGCGCGCGACTGGGCGCGGAGGCGGTCGAGCGCGGGCTCGAGAAGCTGACCGACCCGGAGCGCGCCGAGGCCGAGCGGAAGCGCAAGCAGCGGCTGATGAAGGTCGGCGCGGTCGTCGTGGTGATCGTGTCGGTGTTCGGGCTGCTGTTCCTGTCGGGGCTCTTCGCGGATCTGTTCCGGTGGCTGCTCGGCGCGGCGTTCGTCGCGGGCCTCGGCGGCGGCGCGTACTACCTGTTGCGCGGGAAGCTCAGGAAGCTGCGCGCCTCGTACGAAGAGAAGAGCGAAGCGCGGCGTATCGAGGCCGACGCCGAAGCGAAAGAGCGCGCGGTCCGCGAGCAGCTCGAAGCGCTCAAGAAGAAGCAGCGCTGATCCGGTCCGCGCGCAGTCGGTGCGCGGCGTCGAAGAGTCGCCGGTACGCGAGCAGCGCCACGACGATGCACCCGAGCGCCGTCGACGCCGCGAGCATGAACATCACCACGAGCTGATACTTCACGGCGTCCACCGGATCCTCCCCGGCGAGGATCTGTCCGGTCATCATGCCGGGGAGCGAGACGAGGCCGACGACCGACATCGAGTTGATGATCGGGATCATCCCGCGGCGCACGGCTTCGGCGAGCGGGTCGCGCGCGGCCTCCCAGCGCGAAGCGCCGAGCGCGAGGTGCGCTTCGATCAGCTCGCGTTTGGCGTCGAGTGACTCGAGGAGGTGGTCGAGCGCGAGCGAGATGCCGGTGAGCGAGTTGCCGAGCACCATCCCGAGGAGCGGGATGACGTACTGCGCCTTGTGCCAGGGATCGACGCCGATGATCACGGACGTGACGGTGAACGTCGTGGCGAGCGCGGTGAGGGCGAGCGTGACGAAGGCGTCGAGGTGGATGCGCCCGTACCGCCGCGAAGCGCGCGCGACGGCGGCGCGTCCCGCCGTCCCGATCATCACCGCGATCCAGGCGAGGACCGGCCACGGGGTGTCGTGCCCGAACACCCAGCGCAGCACGTAGCCGAGGAGGCCGAGCTGCACGATCGTGCGGATCGACGCGACGGCGAGTCGCTTCTCGAGCCCCAGCCTCAGCGCGACGCTGATCGCGCCCGCGACGAGGACGAGGCTCGTCGCGACGACGAGATCGATCCACCCCAGCGCGATCGTCTGACTCACGCCCCGACCTCCACGCGCGCGGCGCCGAGGCGCTCGGCCTGCGCGGTCTGGTGCGTGACGATCACGGCGCTCGATCCGCGCGCGTCGCGGTCGGCGTCGAGGAGGCCTTCGAGTGCGGCTTCGGCGTCGGGGTCGAGCGCGCTGGTCGGCTCGTCGAGGAGGAAGACGTCGGGCGCGACGAGGAGCGCGCGGACGAACGCGACCCGCTGCTGTTCGCCGACCGACAGCTCGCGGGCGGTGCGGGCGAGGACGTCGGTGGGGAGGCGGAGCGCTTCGAGGTGACGCCGCGCTGCGTCGCGGTCGAAGGCGTTCGACGCGGTGCGGTACGAGAACGGCGCGGCGAGGTTCGCCTCCACGGTGCCGGCGGCGAGGGCGGGGCGCTGCCCGACGTAGACGACGCGCCGGCGGAAGGCGGGGTAGCCGAGGGCCTCGGGGGCGGCGTCGTCGAGGAGGACGCGGCCGGAGGCGGCGGGGGTGAGCTGCGCGATCGCGCGTAACAACGTGGTCTTACCGGACCCGGAGGGACCGGCGAGGGCGCAGCGCGCGCCGGGTTCGAGGGTGAAGTGGCTGCGCGCGACGCGGCCCGGGTCGAGTGCGACCCTGAGGTCTTCTACGCAGAGCCTCGCACCCACCGCCGGACATTGGAGCCCGACGCGAGATTTGGCTCAAGATCGACCACGTCTCAGCCGACTGTCTCGATCGAGGACGCGAGTGGTACGAGCGGCGACGAAGGGGACCCTCAAACGCATTGCACGGCCGGCGGTGACCTCCGTCGGCGCGCCCTGGCGCCGGCGAATCCTGCTGGTGGAAGGGAGTGACCCCGACGCGTGCAGCGTCACGGGCCTCATCGGCTGCATCGAGGGCTGGACGAGCGACGTCGTCCGCGCGCGCTCCATCGCGGACGCGCGCGAGCGCCTCAGCGGTGGTGGCTTCGACGCCGTCCTGCTCGGCGGCGGCCTGCCGGACGGCGAGGAGGTCGACGCGGTCGTCGCCATCAGCGTCGCCGTTCCAGAGATCCCGATCGTCGCGCTGACCGATCGAGGCGGCGGAGACCGCGGGCTCGAAGCCGTTCAGCGGGGCGCCCAGGACTACCTCGACAAGTCGAAGATCGACGCGGCCGCGCTCGGCCAGGCGCTGCGCTACGCGATCGAACGCAAACGTGCGGAGGCGCGACTGGTGTACCTCGCTCACTACGACCAACTCACCGGCCTCGCGAATCGCGCGCTGTTCTACGAGCGCCTCGAGCAGGCGCTCAACAACGCACCCAAGCACCGCTCGCGCGTCGCGGTGATGTTCCTCGATCTCGATCGCTTCAAGTCCATCAACGACACGCGCGGCCACGACGCCGGCGACGCGCTCCTCCAACAGGTCGCGAGCCGTCTCGCGGACTGCGTGCGCCAGGGCGAGACCGTCGCGCGCATCGGGGGCGACGAATTCACGGTGCTCCTCGAAGGCGTGCGCCGGCTCGACGACGCGACGATCGTCGCGCAGCGGATCATCAACGCGTTCGAAGCGCCGTTCGACGTGGGCGGCCGGAAGATGGTGATGTCGACCAGCGTCGGCGTCGCGATCTCGGCGGACCACGTCCGGACCGCGGACCTCATGCTCGAGCGCGCCGACCGCGCGATGTATCGCGCGAAGCAGCAGGGGCGGAACCGCTTCGAGGTCTCGCAGGACGAGCCCGACATCAGCACCGGCGACCTCTTCGACACCACCTGCGAAGTGGAGCGCGCGCTCGCGTCCGGCGAGCTCGACGTCTGGTACCAACCCAAGGTGCAGGTCACGGACGGGCGCCTGATCGGGATGGAGGCGCTGCTCCGGTGGAATCACCCGCGGCTCGGCCTGATGTCGCCGGTCCGGTTCATCCCGCTTATGGAGCAGTCCGGGATGATCAGCGCCGTGGGGCGCTGGGTGCTCGAGACCGCGATGCGTCAGATGAAGTTCTGGCTCGACGAGGGCTTCGGAGACTTCCGCGTCGCCGTGAACGTCTCCGCACAGCAACTCGAGGATCCGGCGTTCGTCGACACCGTCCGCGAGCTCCTGGAGGCGACCGGGCTCCCCGCGCGCAACCTCGAGCTCGAGCTCACCGAGAGCATGCTCATCGACCACGCGAGCCGAACGCAGCACGTCCTCGAGGGCTTGCAAGGCCTCGGCGTGCGCCTCGCGATGGACGACTTCGGCACCGGCTACTCGTCGCTGTCGTATCTCGTGAACTACCCGATCGATATCCTCAAGATCGACAAGAGCTTCATCGCGGAGCTCCTCACGTCACCGCGCCACAATGCGATCGTCACGGCGATCGTTGGCCTCGGTCGGAGCCTCGGGCTCGAGATCGTCGCGGAGGGCGTCGAGACGATGGAGCAACTCGAAGTGCTCCGCGAGATGGGGTGCCGCAGCATCCAGGGCTACCTGCTGTCGCAGCCGCAGGCCTCCGTCGACATCGAAGGTTGGCTCGACGATCGCACCGCCACCGAGCCCGAGTGACGCTCAGCGATCGCGGTTCACGGCGTCGAGTCGATCCGCGAGGAGCACCGCGGTGTCCTCGACGGCGCTCTTCCGCCACGCGTCGTCGTCCGGGTTGAAGAGGTCCCTGTACAGGGCGTGGATCTCGTCGGCGCGCGCGTCGTTCACCGAATCCGGGAAGAAGTGGAGCTGCCCGCGCGCGCGCAGACGGTGTGCGGTGCGGAGCTGCGCGAGCATCGAGTCGCCGTCGAGCCCGAACGGCAGGAGGTCCGGATCGAAGCCGCCGACCTCGAGCGTCGCGATGTCGACCTGGCAGCCCTCGGGCGCGGCCGCGAGCGAGTTCTTCGTGAAGTCGACCGCGCTCGTGTCGTAGAGCTGTTCGTCGAGCGGTTGGTAGATCACGCGCGAGCCCTCGAGCGACTTCATCGACGCCTTCTCCTGCTCTGGTCGATTCGACATCCCCATGTAGTAGAGCCGCCCGGACTTGCCGAGCCCGGTGTGGAAGTCGCCGTGGAAGACGCGGCGCGCTTCGGCGTACGCGGGGCGCAGCACCTGGTCGCGGATGGCGACGATCTCGGGCACCTCGTCCGGGCCCATGTACAGCGGCGCGCGGGGGTCGATGCTCTGACCCTCGGCGAGGCCGCGCGTGGTCTTGTCGATGCTCAACGAGGCAAGCGCCGACTTCGCGAGGCCCGCCACCGTGTAGAGGTACGAACCGATCTTCGTCGCGCTCGGGCCCTCGCGGGCGGACATCGTCCCTTGCACGGCCGGGAAGCCTTCGCTGGAGGGGACGTCCTCGCCGCCGCGTGTGTTGCGGTTGCGATCGATGTTGTCCTCGCCGGCGCGGTAGTTGTGGACCCAGCCCCACGGGTTCACGCCGTGCAGGAACACGACCGTGGTGTTGGTGCGGTCGACCTCCTTCAGCTGGTTACGGATGAACATCTCGATGCCGACCGCGCCGTAGGGCGCCTCGGGGCCGTGGACGCCGCACGACAACGTGATGACCTTCTCCGCCTTGCCGGTCGCGGGGATCGTCACGTGACAGACCGCGAGGTCGGCGTCGGGGTCGGACGAAGCGACGTCGATGCGCCCGATCTTCGTCTCGGGGTACAGCGCCTGCAGGTGGTTCGCGTAGCCGAGGAAGCGCGCGCGGGACTCGAAGTAGTCGGCGTGGTGCGCGAACAGCGCGTTCGCGTGGGCGCCGGTCACCGGCGACATGTCGGCGATGCCGACGCTGCCGAGTCGAACGCCCATCGCGGTGGCGCCCTGCGTAGCGGACCCCGTCTGGACCGGTCGACCCGCCGGCGCCCGGGTTCGCGAAAAGGACGCCTCCTCGCCACCGGCGCGTCGCGGGGCGGCTCCGCCGCCGCTCGGTTCGTGCGGGCCACGCAGGCGCTCGGGTCCGGTGGTCTTCAGCGAGGTGATGGGGGAGGCCATGGCAGGGCCTTCAGCAAGCGGGGTGCCGAACCGCTCGGGTCGGGCCGCGGCCTCGACGGCGGCGCGAAGCTGCATGGTTTCGGCGGCAGAGTGTAGGCTCCGCGCTCGCATGCGCGTGTACGCCGGGACGAGCGGGTTCTCGTACAAGGAGTGGAAGGGGAGCTTCTACCCCGCGAAGCTGAAGAACGACGCGATGCTCGCGTTCTACGGCGAGCGCTTCCGGACGGTGGAGATCAACAACACCTTCTACCGGATGCCGAAGGCCGAGGTGCTCGAGAAGTGGGCGGCCGACGTGCCGGACGACTTCGCGTTCGTGTTGAAGGCCTCGAAGTACATCAGCCACAAGCAGCGCCTCGCGGAGAGCGCGGAGTCCGTCGCGTACCTGTTCGATCGCGCCGCGACGCTCGGCGCGAAGTTGGGGCCGGTGCTCGTGCAGGTCCCGCCGTTCATGCGCAAGGATCGCGATCGGCTCGCGGCGTTCCTCGACACGATCCCCGAGGGGCGACGCGTCGCGTTCGAGCTGCGTCACGCGTCGTGGGCGGACGAAGACGTCTTCGACTTGCTGCGCGCGCGCGACCAGGCGTGGGTCGTCGTCGACGCGGAGGAGGAAGCCAAGGAAGGGTCCGAGACGCCGCGCGTGCTGGCGCCGCTCGCCTCGTCGGCGAGCTGGGGCTACCTGCGGTTGCGTCGGTGCGATTACACGCCCGAGGAGATGGACGTGTTCGCGGCGCGGATCGCCGAGCAGGGCTGGAGCGACGTCTTCGCGTTCTTCAAACACGAGGACGACGGGACGGGGCCCGTGATGGCCGAGCACTTCCTCGCGGCCGCGGCGCGCGCGGGGCTCACATCCGCTTCGACAGCTTCGCCAGCGCCGTAGCGAGGTTCGGCTTGTCGTCGAAGATCGCGCGGAGCGGATCCTTCGCCTGCGCCGCGAGGCGCTCGGGGACCGTACGAATCGTGAAGCGGTTCGGATCGAGATCGAGCGTCACTTCGTCCCAGGTGAGCGGCGTGGAGACCGTCGCGCCGGGGCGCGGGCGCACGCACAGCGGCGACACGAGGAGCCGCCCGTGTCCGTTCTGGCCGAAGTCGATGTACACCTTGCCGCCGCGCTGATTCACGTTGCGCGCGACGGTCGAGATGTCGGGGAGCTCTTCGACGATGATGCGCGCCATGAGCTCGGCGAACCCGCGCGACTGCTCGTAGGTGCATTGACCGCCGAGCGGGATGAGGACGTGCAGGCCGGTGGAGCCGCTGGTCTTCGGGTAGCAGGGCAAGCCGATGTCGTCGCAGAGGCGCTTGATCGCCAGGGCGATCGTCACGACATCCGTGAACGGCGCGCCCTTCGGATCGAGATCGAGGATCGTCCAGTCGGGGCGCCCGATCGCCGAGACCCGGCTCGACCACACGTGCAGCGGGATGGAGCCGAGGTTGATGATGTACAGGAGCGTGTCCTCGTCGTCGGCGACGAAGTAGTCGATCTCGCGGCTCGCGTGTTCGCTCCACATCCGCTCGGTGCGGACCCAGCCCGGGATGTGCGAGGGCGCGTCCTTCTGGAAGAAGTTCTTGCCCTCGATGCCGTCGGGGTAGCGCGTGAGCACGACCGGGCGGTCCTCGAGGTACGGGAGGATGTACGCGCTGATCGAGCGGTAGAACTCGATGAGGTCGCCCTTGGTGTAGCCCTCGTCGGGCCAGAACACCTTGTCGAGGTTCGTGAACGGGACGCGCACGGCGCTGGCGCCGCCGTCCTCGGGCTCGGCCGGTTCGGCGGGGGCGGTCGGTGAGAAGTCCGGATCGTCGTCGCGCATCTCGGCGACGGTCTTGTCGTCGCGCACGCGCACGAACACGGGGTGGCGCAGCACGCGCTCTTCCGTCCACGCGAGGAAGCGGACTTCGCAGACGATCTTCGGTTCGACCCAGCGGTTGCGATCGGAGGGGATCGGATCGCCGATGAAGCGCGGCGCGTCGCAGATGAGCTCGTCGAGCTCGGCGCGGATGTCGATCAGGAGCTGCTCCGTGAAGCCGCTCCCCACGCTGCCGCGGTACACGAGCTCGTGGCCGACGTACTGGCCGAGGAGGAGGCCGGAGAAGCCGGTGCGGGTGTCGCGCTTCGGTTCGGTGAAGCCCACGACGACGAAGTCGTCCGAGCGCTCGACGCGCATCTTGAGCCAGTCGGGCGAGCGGCCGGAGAGGTACTTGGAGTCGGCGCGCTTCGCGACGATCCCCTCGAGGCCCATCTTCGCGACCTGCTGGTAGAAGTCTTCGCCGCGCGTCTCGATGTGATCGGAGTAGCGCAAGATGCCTTGCGCGAGGATGACCTTGCGGAGCGCTTCCTTTCGGTCGGTGAGCGGGAGGCCGCGGAGGTCGAAGCCCTCGAACGCGAGGAGGTCGAAGACGTAGAGCGTGGCCGGGTAGGTGATCGCGGCGCGCTCGATGTCGGCCTTGCGGACGAGCTGCGTGCGCTTCTGCAGGCGCTGGAAGCTGGGCTTCGACTCGTCGTCGAGGACCACGACCTCGCCGTCGAGCACGAAGCGATCGAACGGGAACGCGCGGAGCGCGAGGACGACGTCCGGGTAGACGTCGGTCGCGTCCTTCCCGCTGCGGTAGCGGAGGCGGATCCGCGAGCCGTCCTTCTCGACGAGGAGGCGGAAGCCGTCGTACTTGAGTTCGAACAGCCAGCCCTCGCGCGAGAACGGCGCTTCGGCGGTCGCGGCCTGCATCGCCTTCAGGTCGTCGAACGGGACGGGGAGCTTCGGGGCGTCGAGTGACTCGAGGTGGGCGACGAGCGCGGGGCCGCTCTTGTTGCCGCGCGCGAGATCTTCGACGGTGAGGCCGGAGAGGATCGACGCGGCGGAGACCTGACGCGTGCCTTCTTCGGCGGCCCAGGCGTCGGGCTTCTTGATCAGGAGCCACTCGTTCGCCTCGCCCTTCGTCTTCACGAGCGTGAAGACGCCGCGGAGCTTCTGGCCCTTGAGCTCGAAGAGGAGCTTGCCCTCCTCGAGCGTCGCGCCCTTCTCCTCGATCGGGATCCACGTGCCGCGATCCCAGACGATCATCGCGCCCGCGCCGTAGTTGCCGGCGGGGATGACGCCCTCGAAGTCCTTGTAGTCGAGCGGGTGATCCTCGGTCATCACCGCGAGCCGCTTCACGGCGGGATCGAAGGACGGTCCGCGCGGCACGGCCCACGACTTGAGGACGCCGTCCATCTCGAGGCGGAGGTCGTAGTGGAGCCGGCGCGCGGCGTGTTTCTGCACCACGAAAGCGCGTGTCCCGGCGCCCCGTTGCGCGCCGCCGTACGGCTCGGGCGTGCGGTCGCCGGAGCGCTTCTCGTAGTACTTGTCGAGGTCCGGCACGCGCGGCCCATACTAGTACACGTTCACAGGGAAATTGACGGGTAGGAACGGCCGAGCTTCTCTCTCGCCTTCTCGACGGTGAAGAGCCACTTGATCGTTGCGCCCTCGTTGTTTCGTTTCTGTTCCCACGCAGCGACTT
>JAUHYN010000178.1 GCA_030426505.1 bacterium
TCCGCGCGGCGTTGTGTGATACGCTCCGGCCTGAACAGGGCCGGAGCGCATGAATCTCGACGCCAACCCGGATGTCCTCCTGGTGCGCAAGCACCTCGTCGAACACCTCGGGGCCCCCGATGAGGTCTTCGAGGTCTCCGGCAGCCCGCTCCCCAACTCCCCCGTTCAAGCCCTGAACCTCGCCTACTTCGCGCCCGCGGGGCCGCAGAGCCCTGTCGTGTTCGCGACGTGCGGCGCCTCGCTCTACGAAATGACCGACGGCCGCCGCGTGGAGGCGATGATAGTGCTCCGCCGCGAGCCGCAGGGCGCCGCCTTCGACGCCGTGCATCGACTCCTCGCGTCGTTCGCGCTGTTCGCGGAGGCGAACAACGAGGTCGTTCGCGTCGGGGACGTGGTCCGCGCCGCGAACGAGCTGTCGGGCTTCTCGAAGATGGACGCGATCCTCTTCATGCCGCCCGTCCCCTTCGTGCCCTCGTTCCACCGCTGCGAGGTCACCAACGGGATGGAGGTGGAGCTCATCTGGCTGCTCCCGGTGTACGAGCGCGAGGCCAACTACGCCCTCGAGCACGGGCCCCAGGCGCTCATGATGCTCTTCGCCGCGCAGAACCTCGACCTCACCGAGGTCGACCGCGACGAGGCCAACACCCTGGTCCGCCCGGAGGACGCGGAAGACCTCGCCAAGCGCGTCCTCGAGGAGAACCAGAGCAAGCCGAAGAAGGGCCCGACGCCGATGCAGGCGACCAAGCTGAAGTCATCGCGGCGCGACCAGGGCAAGGGCTCCTTCGACGTCAGCGAACAGGGCGGCGAGGTCCGCGTCGCGCGGCGCGGCGCGAAGAAGAAGAAGCCGGCCCCCGCGCCGGCGCGCTCGGCGCCACCCCCGCGCACCGCGCCACCACCCCGGACGCCGGCGGCCCCGCCCGCTCCGGCCCCCGAGCCCCAGCGCCCTCGCCCCTCGGCGCGCCCGATCGCCAAGTCCGCCGGGAAGAAGGAGGAGGTCCGCTTCGACCTGTCGAAGGGCTCCATTCAGTCGAACGCGAAGACCACCCAGACCATGGCCGCCGCGCAGCCGGACGAGCGCGCCCCGCCGCCCCCGCGCGCCGAGGCCCCGATGGATCCGGAGGCGGCCAAGAAGAAGCGCATCGAAGAGCTCAAGGCCAACGCGCGCGCCGCCGCCCAACGCGCCGCCGCCCGGGAATCGGGCGAGGTGTCCGCGGTCGATCCGAGCGAGCTCGAGGGCTCCATCACCGAGCCCATGCCGGCCGCGCGCGACACGAGCCAGGCCCGCGCCGCCGCCAAGCGACGCGGCGCCCCGAAGAAGGCGATCCGCGACAAGACGGACTGAGCGCCTTTCGGCTCAGTTTTCAGCCTTCAGCTTCCAGCGGTCAGCCAGATCTCCTGGTGCGACCTGTCCTGGAGCGATCGTACGGTGCTGTTGCTGCCCGCTGTACCCGGAGGCGCAACGCTTCGGTGGCCTCACCCCACGAACACGCGCGCGAGCTGCTCCGGCTTCGCCACGCGCTGGCGATCGAACGGCTCCAACGCCGACGGCGCTCCGGTCCGCGCCCAGCGCGCGCAGACGGCGATGTGCGCGAGCTGGTGCTCGGCGGCGTCGCGCTCCGCGGCCTCGTAGATCGCCTTTGCATCGGCGTGCTGTCCCCGGCGCTTCGCGAGCCCGGCCCGCACCACGCGCGCGAGCGGTGACGCCCACCGCGCCGGCTCGCGCTCCAAGCGCACCGCGGCGTCGTGCGCGATCTGGAGGCGCGCGTCCGCGTCGCCGTGTGGGCTCGCCGCCAACGCGGCGCGCGCGAACGCGAACAGCACGTCGATGCGCAGGTACTGGATGCGCAGTACCATCGAGCGCGACGCCTCCCGCCGCACCGCTTCGACCGCGGCGAAGGCCTCCTCCGCGCGCCCCTCGTACAGCAGCAGGTTGATGCGCGCGACCAGCTCGTAGAAGTGCGGGATCGTGTAGCCGCTCTTCGGGAGGTGATCGCGGGTCTCTTCCAGCGCGGCGGCCGCCCCTTCGACGTCGTCGCGCACCAAGTACGCGAGGTTCGCCGCGCCGCTCTTGAAGTTCGCGGTCGCGTAGCGGTCCCCGCGCGCCTGCGCCTCGCGGACGTTCGCGCGGACGAAGCGCTCGAGCGCGCCGAGCTCGCCGAGGAACGCCATCGACAGGATGTTGAAGACCTGGCTCGTCGCGATCTCCCACTGCACGCCGCGACACCGCTCACGCAGGATCGCCTCCGCGCGCGTCGACGCCTCGCGGCCCTCCGCGAAGCGCCCTTCGAGGAAAGCGGCGGCGCCCTTCGCCATCTCGACCAGGCCGAGCGCGTGCGGATCTTCGACGGTACTCGCGAGCGACGCGGCGAGATCGACCACGCGCGCGGTGCGCCGGCGCGTCCCGACGCCGCCGGTCGCCGAGTAGCAGGCCTCCATCGCGAGCGCGCGCGCGGCGCGATACGGCTCGCCGACCTC
This sequence comes from bacterium, assembly GCA_030426505.1. Classification (GTDB taxonomy): domain Bacteria; phylum Myxococcota; class Kuafuiibacteriia; order Kuafuiibacteriales; family Kuafuiibacteriaceae; genus JAUHYN01. Next base: position 2,476 of record JAUHYN010000178.1, read on the forward strand.
GAGCGCCTCCACGAGGTGCCGCGACTGGAAGTCCGCGCCGAGCGTGCTGTCCACCATGCCGAGGCCGGTCGCGACCGACCACAGGATGTCGATCCGCGCGAGCCGCTCCGGGGCGACTCGATCCGCGGGCGTTCGCTTGAAACGAAGGCCACGCAGACGCACCGCCATCCTCGAGCGCACCAGCGACGCCAACGCGCCGCGCGGCGTCTTCGAGAGCGACAACCCGATGTCGTCGAGCACGTGTTCGATCGACTCGAGGCCGCGGTCCACGTGTCCGGTGCGGAGGAGCTGCTCCGCGGCGCGCCGACGGAGCTGGAGGGCATCGGCGCCCTCCGCTTCGCGCGCGAGGGCCAGGAAGACCTCGGCCGCCTCGAGCCCGCGTCCGGCGTTCGCGAGGGCCTCGGCGCGGCGTCGGCGCAGTGAAGTGGTCGGCTCCGGATCCAACTCCTGCGCGACTGCGAACAGCTCCGCGGCGCGATCGAACGCCAGGCCCTCGGTCGCGAGCCGCGCCGCGCGCTCCGCGTAGCGTACGGCGTGCTCCGGTTCGTCGGCCTTGGTGTAGTGGAAGGCGATCGCCTCCACGTCCTCGGGCTGGTGCGCTTCGAACGCCTCGGCGAGGCGCTTGTGGTAGCGCTTCTTCCCATCGGCGCTCAGCGCGCGCTCGACGACCTCTCGGATCCGCGGGTGGTACGGCGCGACGCGCTCCTCGCCGCTCGCGCCGACGCCCGCGCGCACGAAGCTCCCCGCGGTGAGGAGCCTCCACACGAGCGGCGTCGTGCCCTCCTCGATCACCGACCCGAGCACGCGGAAGCTCACGGGGCGCACGGCCATCGACACCGCGTCGAGCGCGCGACGCGCAACCGACGGGATCGCCTCGAGCCGCGCCGCGATCACCTCGTCGAGGGACAGGCCGCCCTCCACCGCCGCGCGCACGGCGTCGGCCCCGCCTTCGTCCTGGACGTGCCGGAGAAGCTCGACGATGAAGTACGGGCTCCCGCCCGACTCCTCCGCGATGCGGCGCGCGAGCGTCCGCACGTCGTCGTCTGCGCCGTCGAGGAGCCGCATCGCGAGGCCTTCGGCTTCGTCGTCCGCGAGCGGCGCGAGCTCGAGTTGTGTCGCACCCTCCCCCACTCTGCCCTCGAGGAGATCGACGAGCGGGCCCCGCTGGTCGGCTTCGCTCCGGTACGATCCGATCAAGAGGATGTGCGGCGCGTCGGGGGGTGTCGTGAGCTCCTCGAACATCGGCGCGCTGTCGACGTCGCCCCACTGCAGGTCGTCGATCCAAACCACCACCGGGACGCGGCGTGCGAGCTTGTCGAGGAGCTCGCGCAGCGCCTTGAACGCGCGAGACCGGACCTCCTGCGGCTCCTCGTCACGCGAAGGGACGCCCGCGAGCTGGTCCCTCACGTGCGCCTCGATCGGCGGCACGATCCGCAGGACCGGGAACACGCGCACCAACGCCTCGATGTGGCGAGGCATCAGCGCCCGGACGTCGTCCGGGTGGAGTGGTTCGAGGAATCGCGCGAGCGCGTCGATCACCGAATCGAACGCGCGGTAGCGCACGGCCTCGTGCTCGTGGCACGCGCCACGGAGGATCACGGCGTTGCCGATGCCACGCAGCGTCTCGCAGAAGTGCGCGACGAGCGCGCTCTTCCCGACGCCCGACGGCCCGCGGACCCAGACCGACGCCGCGCGGCGCTGGTCCGTCTGGAGGAACGCGCTCCTCAGGCGCGCCAGCTCCGAGTCACGTCCGACGAGCGGGCGGAGCGCGACGGCGGACGCCCCCGCGCGGAAGTGGAGCGGCTGACGGCCCGCGATCCCGAGCACCTCGAGCAACGCTTCACCGCTCGGGCGCTGCGTCGGGTCGAGCTTCAGGAGCGACGCCGTGAGCTCGTCGAGACGGTCCGCGATCGTCGCGTCGAAGAAGCGCGGGTGCGGGCCGTCGCGCTTCGACTTCGCGACGAGGACGTCCATCACCGAGCCCGTGAACGGGCGCCGCCCGGTGAGCGCTTCGAAGAGCATGCACCCGACGGCGTACCAGTCGCTCGCGGGCGTGACGGTGCGCCCGGCGGCTTGCTCGGGGGACATGTACCCGGCGGTCCCCACCACCTTGTCCGACGTGCTCGCGTGCTCTTCGCCGGCCTCGAGCTCCGTGACGAGCCCGAAGTCCATGATCACGACGCGCCCCGACGGGAGGACGCGCACGTTCGAAGGCTTGAGGTCGCGGTGCAGGCGGCCGGCGCGGTGGAGCGCGTGGACGCCCGACACGAGCTGCCGCAAGGCGTCCCAGAGGCGCTCCTCGTCGAGCGGTGAGGCGTGGACGGGCGGTACGAGTTGGTCGTCGAGGATGGTCTCGATCGCCTGGTCGATCGTCGGCTCCTCGATCTCCGTGCGATCGAAGCGTTCGGTCGGAGAGCCGGTCTCGGACGGCGTGACGACCCCGTCGGGGCGCACCCAGCGCTGGAAGCTCACACCCTCCGCGAGCTCCATCGTGAAGAACCACTGGTCGCCCGCGTGGAAGAGCTCGAACAGCGAGACGAGGTTCGGGTGGCTGATGCCGGCGAGCGCGCGGAACTCGCGTTTGAAGTGCAGCAGCGTGGGCGCGTCGATCTGGCGGAGGGTCTTCAGCGCGACGTCTTGGCCGCGGTCACGGTCGCGCGCGAGGTACACGACGCCCATCGCGCCCTCACCGAGCCGGCGGATGAGGCGAAAGCGACCGGTGGCGACGAACGAGCGCTCGAACTGGCTGACCTGTTCAGTCGTGGCTCAACCCCATCGCGCGCGCGACGCCGTCGCGATACGCGAGCCACAGGGTCAGCGACCGCTCGACGGTGTCGGCGACGGCATCGAACAACGCGCCGCTCTCGGGGACGTAGTCGAGGATCATCGACCACGCGTCGTCGCGGTGGTCGCCCTCGACCTCGCGGTGCGCGCGTGCGAGCCGCATCTTCTCGGGCGGGCACCCGTAGTGCTTCACGAGTGGGTGCTCGGCGATCGCGGTCTCGATCGGGTCGTGCTCGCGCGTCCCCTCGACGTAGGCGCGCTCGTGTCGGCTGCCCTCCACGAAGATCGTCAGCGCGGCGGCGCCGAGCGGCCACGGATCCTGCACGCTGACTTCGTCGAGGAAGCGACGGTAGGCCACGGCTTCGGGTTCGAGCGGCTCGGAGGACTCGAGCTGTTCGCGCGAGATCCCGATCCCGCTCATCATGTCGACGAACAGCTCGGGGTGCGGGACGCCGACGGAGAGCTTGCCGGTCTGTTCCTCGTAGATGTTCTCGGCGAGCGCGGCCCGCACCTTCGCGGGGGGCCCGAGGCCCAGCGTGCGCGCGAGCAGCACGGGGAAGTCGCGGACGTAGACCTGATACTCGTGGCGGAAGTGGACCAGGAGCTGGTCCTTCGTGAGTCCGGGCTGCGTGAAGCGCGGCCAAGCCCAGTGGTCCTTCCGATCCATGACCGAGAGAAGCCTCTCCTGGAGCGGATGTGCCATTGGGCCGAATCCTGCCACGCATCCGGCGTCACGCGGTAGCCTCGCGCCGATGCGGATCGTGTTCTGCGGGAGTGGGTGGTTCCCGATCGTCGAGGCCATCGAGCGTGCGTCCGGCCGAACGGTCCACATCCGCGAGCCGGACCAATCGGTGCGGGACGCGATCGCGGACGCCGACGTCGTGTTGCCCTCGAACGGCGGCGTCTCGGCGGAGGCCATCGAGAGCGCGTCGCGCCTTCGCCTCATTCAGCAGCCGGCGGCGGGCTACGACGGGATCGATCTCGAGGCCGCCCGGGCGCGCGGCGTCCCGGTGTGTAACGCTCCGGGCGCGAACCAGGAGGCGCTCGCGGAGGCCGCGTTGTTCCTCCTCCTCGCGGTGGCGCGTCGCGCACGCGAAGCGACGCGCGGCGTCCTCGCGGGCGAGATCGGCGTCCCGGTCGGGACCGAGCTCGCGAACAAGACAATCGTCGTGGTGGGCGCGGGGCGCTCGGGGAGTCGCCTCGCGCGCGCGGTCGAAGCGCTCGGCATGACGGTGCGCGCGATACGCTCGCACCACAGCCGCGAAGATCTCCTCGCGGCGCTCGACGGCGCCGACGCCGTGTCGATCCACTGCCCGCTCGACGTCCGCACCCGCCACCTGATCGACGCCGAGGCCCTCGCCCGCCTCGCCCCGGGCGCGATCCTCGTGAACGCCGCGCGCGGACCGATCGTCGAGCGGGCCGCCCTCGAGGCCGCGCTCGACGCAGGCCGCCTCCGCGGCGCGGGCCTGGACGTCCTGTGGGAGGAGCCGTGGGACCCGGACGATCCGCTGCTCGAGCGCGACGACGTCGTCGTGACGCCGCACGTGGGCGGGTCGACCGAGGAGTCGTTCGCGCGCATCGCCCGGATCGTGGCGGAGAACATCGAGCGGTGCGCGCGGGGGGAGGCGTTGATGCATCGGGTGGTTTGAGCGCGGCGAATCCTGGCTCGGGCTCGGATTCGGGCTCGGGCTCGGCGCGGGGTCCCGTCGGCTTGCACCGCGCCGGACGGGGCGCCACCGTAGTCTCACGATGGAGCGACCCGAGAGTTTCTGGGCCTGGGGCTACGAGGATCGTCAGCTCGACGACGAGCGGCGCAAGCAGATCGCGGAGCACCTCCCGATGGTCCTCGGGTTCACGGCCAGCGATCTGCTCCCGCTGCCCGAGCTCGACGAGGTCGAGGTCCCCGCCTCGCGCCTCGAGGTCCCCTCGGCGCTCGCGGATCTGATCACGACCGCCCGCGAGCCGCGGATCCGACGGACGTACGGGCGCGCGTACCGGGACATCGTGCGAGGCTTTCGAAAGGACTTCGCCGCCGCGCCGGACGCCGTGGCCACGCCCAAGAGTGAAGAGGACGTCGTCCGGATCCTCGAACACTGTTCGTCGCAGGACATCGCGGTCGTGCCATACGGCGGCGGGACGAGCGTGGTCGGCGGCGTCGAGTGTCGCCGTGACCGCGGGCCGGTGCTCTCCCTCGACGTCGGCGGGCTGTCGGCGGTGCGGTGGATCGACACGCGCGCGGGCGGGCACTTCGCCACGCTCTACACCCACATCGACGATCTCGTCGCCTCCACCACGACCGTCACGCCGTCGGGGACGATCGCCACGCGCACCCTCCCCGGCTCGGGCGCCGGGCCGAGCCCGGACCGGATGATCCTCGGCTCCGAGGGCACGCTCGGCGTGATCACGGAGGCGGTCGTCCGCGTGCGCCCGCGACCATCGCACCGCGCGCGTGCCACCGTACACTTCGCGAAGTTCTTCGACGCCGTCCACGCCGCCCGCGACCTCGCGCAATCCGACTTGCACCCCTCGAACTGCCGCATCCTCGACGAACGCGAAGCCGCGCTGAACGGCGTGACGCTCGACGGCAGCGCGGTGCTGATCGTCGCGTTCGAGTCGGATGACCACCCGCTCGACGCTTGGCTCGACCGCGCGATCGAGATCGTCGAAGGGCGCGGCGGGCGCGTTCAGGACAAGAGCGCTTCGGACGGCGCATCGACCTGGAAGGCCGCGTTCGTCGACGCGCCCTACCTGCAGTCCGCGTTGGTCTCGATGGGCGTACTCGTCGACACCTTCGAGACCGCCTGCACGTGGTCCGCGTTCGAAGCGCTCCACGCCGCGGTCGTCCACGACGTCCGCGACGCCATGAAGCGCGTGGCCGGCCTCGGTCGCCTCACCTGCCGCTTCACGCACGTCTACCCGGACGGCCCCGCGCCCTACTACACGTTCGTGTGCCCCGCGAAGGTCGGCGGCGAACTCGAGCAGTGGGCCGAGATCAAGGCCGCCGCGAGCGAGGCCCTCCTCGCGAACGGCGCGACGATCACGCACCACCACGCCGTGGGCCGCACGCACCGCCCCTGGTACGCGCGGCAGGTCCCGACGCTGTGGCAAGAAGCGATCGCCGCCGTGAAAGCGAAGTGGGATCCGGCCGGCGTGATGAACCCCGGCGTGCTCGTCGAGCGCTGAGCCTAATCGACTTCGATACGACCGGAGAATGCGGTGAGGCGGACGTCTGCGCCGCCGTCGCCGATCACCTCGACCACCGCGTCACTGGACTCGCGCTTCTTGCCGCCGATCTCCACGCGCCCGTGACGCGCGCGCGCCTCGACGCGGTAGCCCACCTCGCCCGTTCGCTCGAAGCGAATCCGCCCCGACATCGTCCGCGCACGAACCACGCCTCCCTTGGTGAGGCCGCCCCGGATCGCGGTGTCGCCGTTCACGCTGTCGACCTCCACGCGCTTCGGGAGCGTGTCGGCGCTGACGCGAACGTCGCCGTTGGTCACGCGCAAGCGAATGATCTCCGCGCCATCGAGGTCCGCCCGGACGTCTCCCGACACGCTCTCCACCCGGACCTCTTTCGCGCGCCCCGCGAGGTAAACGTCACCGGCGAGCGAGCGCACTTCGAGCTCTTCCGTCTGTCCGTCCACGCGGACGTCCCCCGAAGCGGTATGCACGCCCACGCGCCCGTACGCGCCACGCACGCGGATATCGCCCGAGTGCGCGTGGACCTCGAGCCACACGCGCGGGACCTTCACCGAGACGCCGCCGCGCCGAGACTTGATCAACACGCGCATCTCCGAACGCTCCACGTGGACGTCGCCGTCCTTCACCACCACGTCGGTGCCGTCGGTCGGCTCCACCTTCACATCCCCATTCGCCACGTGGATCTCGACGGTCCGCACGCCCTCGGCGGGCACGACCTGATCGGCCCACGCCGACGTTGGCGCGAGCAGCAAGGCGCTCACGATCAGCGCTCTCATGACGCCTCCTCTTTCAACTCTGCCGCTGCGATGACGGCCTCGAGGATCCGCACCTTCTCCGAGTACAGCGCGAGCAGCGCCTCGTGCCCGAATGGATCCTCCGGCGCCTGCGACATCGCGGCCTCCGCCTCGCGGATCGCGCGATCCACCTGCGCGAGGCTCACCACCAGTTGCTGGCGCACGTCCTCGGGGAGCTTCGCGACCGCTGCGTCCGACTCCTCCGCCATGCGATCGATCGCCGCCGCGTACGCCGCGCGCGCGTCCGCGAGCTGCGCGGACAACGTCGGCTTCGCGGGTGGCGGCGCCGGGGTCCGCAGCGCCACGAATGCGATCACCGCCGCCGCTGCGCCCACGAACCACCACCGCCACGGGCGCGCGTCGTCGTTCGCCGGCTTCGACGCCTCGAGTTCCGCCGCGATCGCGGGCCACAGATCGCGCGACGGCCCCGTGCTGGTCTCGGCCGCGAGCGCCTTCAGGTCACGCAGCTCCTCCACCTGAGCGCGCGCCGCCTCGGACGAAGCGAGCAGCGCCTCCACCTCGGCCAGGGCCTCGCCCTCGAGGTCGCCGTCGACGTACGCCGACAACACCTCGAGGCGCGCCAGATCTTCATCGCGCTCGTTCATGTTCGTCTCCCAACAGCGCGCGGAGCTTCGCGCGCGCTTTGTGTAGCTGGCTCTTCGACGTCCCGACCGTGCAGTTGCGCGCCTCGGCGATCTCCTCGTGCGGCATCTGCAGGACGTCGTGCATCACCACGACCTCGCGGTACCCCTCGGGCAGCGTGGCGAGCGCGGCTTCGAGGCGGCGGCGGAGCCACCCGGTCGGCTCCGGCGTGGTCGTGGCCTCGACCTCCGCCTCCAACGGTACGGCGGCGCGCGCGTCCTTGGCGAGGCGGGTCCGCGTCTGGTTCACGGCGATCGAGAACAGCCAGGTCGAGAACTTCGACCCACCGCGGAATCGGTCGACCCCACGGAACGCGCGGACGAACGTGTCCTGCGTGATCTCGTCCGCCGCGTCCGGGCGCCCCGTCGAGCGGAGCGCGTACGCGTATACGGCGCCCTGGTGGCGCCGGTAGAGCTGCTCCATCGCCTTCATGTCACCGCGTCTCGCCTGTTCGACGAGGTCGGCGTCCGGATCCATCACCACCGCGTCCATTCCTTGAGACCCGCGGCGCCCGAAGAGGGTTGCCCGGCGCCCCCAGAATATTTTCTTCGCAGGCCCAGGCAACCCATCGAGCGCCCCCCGAGTCTCCCTTGTCGAAATGAAACGACTCCTGGCTGCCGCGATCGCGGCCCTCTTCGCCCCCGTCCCCGCCTCGGCCGCGCTGAAGGGCGCCGCCGAGACCCCCGAGATCATCGAGATCGAGCCCGACGCCCGGGTCCGCATCTCGAACGTCAACGGCTCCATCGAGGTCCGCACCTGGGACCGCGCCGCCGTCCGCGTCTCGGCCCGCTTCGACCCGGAGGACTCCGAGCTGAGGTTCCGTCGCGAGGGCGCGGGGGCCGCGGTGGAGATCCGCCCCCTCGACAACCGCTACGCCGGCGTCGCGGAG
>JAUHYN010001336.1 GCA_030426505.1 bacterium
GCAGCCGGAGAAGGCGTTGGCCAAGTGGCACCACGTCAACGTGCGGAGCGGGGGCGTGAATCGGATCTCGTCGTCGCGCGCGGATGCGACGGGTGGTCACGGATCGCTGGAGCAGATCCTCCCGGCGCACCCGTCGGCGATCGCGGAGTTCGAGGTGATGGCGCGCGACGTCCACCCGGATCCGGTCGAGGGCATCCAGCCGTGGACCGGGGGCTTTGGTCTGTTGAACCACCTCAGCGAGCTATCGTTCGATTGGTACCGCGACTCCGCGAGCGGCGCGTGGTCACACATCACGCCGGCGCTGCGCGTCCTCGTGTGGGATCCCGACGCGGGTCTGCACGGCGGCACGTACCTGATGATCTGGGAGGGCGTGTACAACGGCTACTCGACGCCGGGCGTCGGCGTGCCGGTCGATCAGTGGGTCCACTCGGACATCACGCACGACAACTTCTGGCGCATCCCGATCTACATCGACGGCGAGTGGGTCGGCCCCGGCTTCTGCAGCGCGAACCCGCTCGAGTGCTACCAGTACGGCAACGAGCTGTCGGAGTGGGGCTTCGGCCCGAGCGCGCGCGTGGTCGGGATCAGCGTCGCCGTCGGCGGCGGCTGGAACGGCGACTACCACGGCTTCGTCGACAACGTGGCGATCGACTTCAACGGGTCGCGCAAGAAGCTCTGGAACTTCGAGCCCTGACGGATCGCCGTACCGCCTCACGAACAGTTGTTGCCGCCCTGGACGGTCGCGCCGGAGAAGTCCGCGCCGGTTGCGCCGGTGCAGTTCGGACCGGAGAGGTCCGCGCCGGTGAAGTCGGCGCCGGTCATCGTGGCGTTCGAGAAGTTCGCGCCGAACAGGTCCGCGTCGGTGAACTTCGCGTTCGTGAGGTTGGCGTTGCTGAAGTTACACGACGCGATGTCCGCGCCGGTGAGATCCGCGCCGGACAGATCCGCGTTCGCGAAGTTGACGCTCGAGAGGTTCGCCTCCGAGAGATCGACGCCCGCGAGGTTCGCGCCGGAGAGGTTGGAGCTCTGGAGGTTGTGGCCGGCGAGGTCGCAGCCGGTGAGATCGTCGTTCGCGTAGTTGCCGGCGACGTCGTTGTCCGGGCAGGCGCCGCCGCCGCACGCGTAGAGCGAGAGTCCGAGGGAGAGCGCGAGGAGGTACTTCATGCCGCCTTCGCAATGCACCTCGAGGGCCAGCGCTCTCGGTCGGGGACAACCGAGCGTGTTCGCGCAGGCGACTGAACACCTCGCGCGCGCGCCCTACGACGGCGTGCGCCGAATCACGAGCGCGGCTCGAACGTTGCGGGTGTCCTGCCGACTTCACACTTTGTCGATGCAACGCTGGACCGATCGCTGCGTAGCGGGCGTATGATGAAAGTCGTGACCTGCCCCCAGCTCGTGCGCTGCGCGTTCGTCGCGTGCGGACTCCTCGCGACCGCGTGTGTCCCGAACGGGTTGATCGGGACGCGGCAGGCCGATCGACCCGATAGCACCGACGGCAACCGCGACGGCGGTGTGTTCATCAGCGAGGACGGGTCGATCCTCCCGATCGACTCCGGCGTCTCGCCGAACCGCGACGGCGGCCCGAAGCGCGACGGTGGCCCGTGGACGCCGCCGCCGGGTGGCGCGGAGGGTTCGCTCGGCGCGTTCCCCGGCGCGCAGGGCTTCGGCACGGAGACGGTCGGTGGCCGCGGCGGTCAGGTCCTTCACGTCACGACGCTGAACTGGGACGGCCCCGGGTCGTTCTCCGAGGCGCTGTACACCTCGGGCCCGCGCATCATCGTGTTCGAAGTCAGCGGCGTGATCGACGTGCCGGACGTCGGCCGCGAGATGGGGCCCGAACACTCGTACGTCACGATCGCCGGGCAGACCTCGCCGGGCGGCATCACGTTCCGCGGCAACGGCGTGGGTGGACCGACGCTCTTCTTCTACGCGCCGAACGCGCCGGCCGACCGACAGCTCCACGACGTCATCGTGCGCTTCGTCCGCTTCCGCGGTCACGGCAACACGGACAACGTCACGATCGCGGGCGCGTACCGGCTCGTGTTCGATCACTGCGACTTCTCGGGCGCCGACGACGAAGCGCTCGACATCACCTACGCGCACGACGTCACGATCTCCTGGTCGACCGTCGCGAACAGCGGACCGGGGAGCCACTACGGCTTCTTGTTCGCGTACTCACCGAG
>JAUHYN010001337.1 GCA_030426505.1 bacterium
GTTGTCGACGCCGCCGCGGGCGTCGGTGACCTCGACGGTCACTTCGAACATCCCGATCTCGGTGGGCGTGCCCACGACGCGCGTGGCCGGGCGGCCCGTCGCCTCGAGCGTGAGGCCGGACGGCAGGCGACCGCCCACGACGCTCCACGTGTAATCGCCGGATCCACTCACCGCCGCGATCGCGGCCGTGTACGCGACACCGCGACGCGCGGGCGGGAGCTCACTCGTCGTGATGCGCACCGGCGGCGGCGGCTCGGTCACGTGGAAGAAGAACGTCTTGCGCGCGCGCTGCGCCTCGGCGTCGGTGGCTTCGAGCTGGAACGTGAAGTTCCCGGCGTCGTTCGGCGTGCCCGCGAGGCGCACGGCCGTGTCGTCGATGCGCGTGAGCGCGAGGCCGGGCGGGAGCATCCCGGTGCTCACGCGGAACACCGTGCCTCCCACGCCGCCCATCACCTGGACGGTCTGATCGTACGGCTGGTTCTCTTCGGCGGTCGGGAGCGTCGTCGTCACGAACACGAGCGGCGTCGTGTCATCGACGATCTGGATCTCGTACTCCTGACGCGCGCTGCCGCCGTCGCTGTCACGCACGTCGATCGTGAAGTTGTACGTCCCCTCCGAGCCCGGAGGGAGCGCACCGGACAGCACCGTGTTCGGCGTGCCCATGGCCTGCAACGTGAGGCCCGCAGGGAGCGCGCCCGACGAGACGCGCCAGCGATAGCCCGCGGCGGATCCACCGGTCGCTTCGATCGTGGCTTCGTAGTTGGTGCGCGTCGCCGCGTTCGGGAGCTCGAGCGTACGGATCGCGAGCTCCGGGGGCTGGTCGGCGACTTCGATCGTGAATGCGCGCGACGCGGTCGTCCCCGCGCTGTCTTCGACCTGCACCGTGAAGGTGAAGGAACCAAGCTCCGAGGGCGTTCCACTCAAACGAGTGGAGGGCGTCCCGGAAGTCCTCAAGGTGAGACCGTCGGGCAGGGCGCCTCCGGCGATCGTCCACTTGAAGTCGCGTTCCGTTCCACCACTGGCCTCGAAGGCCGTCGCGTACGGAACACCAATCTCCGCGTTGGCAATCGTCTCGGTTACGAAGACGACCTCCACCGCCACGGGTACCGGATCGGTACCCGAGCACGCTGTCACCAGCGCGAGAGGGAGGGTGAGGAGGGGGGTTCGGTTCATTTCGATCCGCGATAGGCGGCCAAACGAATCGAAAAATAAAGATGTGGGTGTTCTGTTTTCGTCGATTTTGTCGGTGAAGCAACCAGGCGTGCTCGCTCCGCAGGGCCTGCGTGGTCGGCGTCCCGGGCCGAGCCTCAGGGCGCTCCGGGGAGGCACTCCGACCGAATCCGCTCCGTCTGCGGAGACTTGGGATAGGCGTGTTCGAACGCGACCATCCTCGACTCGGCGTCGGCGCCCCGCCCCAACCGGCACAGCGCCATGATGGCGAGCGCCTCGCGCTCCTCCCGGAGCACCCCCGACGCGAAGCGGCGCCGGTGGCGCTCGAGCACCTCCAGCGCCAACTTCGGGCGGTCGGCGGTCATCAACCGCTGTGCGCCACGCATCAAGGCGAGCTCCTCTTCGAGCCCGGGCCCCTTCTCGGCGTCGGGCGGGGGCTCCGGTTCGACCGGGCGCGGGGGCGCCTCCTTGGCGGTCTTCCGCTTCGGCGGCGGCGCAGGCGGAGGCTCGAGCTGGCGCTCGGGTTCGACGTTCGGTTCGAGGTCGGGTTCGACGTTCGGCTCGAGGTCGGGCGTCGCGACCGCGATCGTCGCGCTGGCCGCCGACCCCGCCGCGACGCTCGGCGGCTGCGCTTCGACCACCTCCGAAGGCGCCGACACCCACGTCGCGATCGCGGTGATCGTCGCGACGAACAACACCGCGCCGAGCCACCACACGAGTTTGCTGCCCCCGAGCACCCCGGACACCGCGGACGGCGCGACGTCGACCGGCGGGACGACGCCGGCTTCGATGCTCGCCTGCAAGCGCTCGAGCGTGGCGGACTTCGCGACCTCGGGCGCCTCCACCGCGGCGCGCTCGGCTTGGATCAAGTCGAAGAGAGGATCGTGTTCGTCCGTCATGCCGACCTCCTCTCTTCGCGTTTGCGCTCGCGCTCGACGGCGCGTTGGAGCTCCTGCCGCGCCGCGCGCAGTCGCGAGTACACCGTGGGCACTTCGAGATCGAACGCCTCCG
>JAUHYN010000179.1 GCA_030426505.1 bacterium
CCAGGACCACGGTCGAGGAGTACCTGACCTGGATCGCGCCGGAGGATCGCGCGCGCTACGTCGAGGCTCTCGACGGCGTCGTCGAGCGGACCTCGTTCAATCTCGAGTACCGCATCCACCGGGGCGGTCGCCTCGTGGTGCTCCACGACTGCGCTTCCTACGTGGAGTCACTCGGCTACATCGTTGGTGTCGCGCGGGACGTGAGCGAAGCGCGCGACCTCGAGACGCAGTTGATGCAGGCGAGGAGACTCGAGTCCGTCGGCCTCTTGGCTGCGGGAATCTCCCACGACTTCAACAACCTCCTCACGGGTCTGGGCGGTTGCGCAGTGAGCGCACTCAGGAACCTCGACGACGATCACCCCGCACGCGAAGCGATCGAGGAGATCAAGAATGCGACGCGACGGGGGGCCGGGCTCACGCGGCAATTGATCGACCTATCACGAAATCGAACCGCGGAGTTGGTGCCGCTCGACCTCGATGCGGTCCTCTCGAGCACCGGGCGCCTCCTGCAACCACTCCTTCATCGTGATGTCGTGGTGACGCTCAGCCTCGAGTCTCACGCTCACGTGATGGCCGGTGTCGGCGACATCGAACAGGTGATGATCAACCTCGCACGCAACGCGGAGGACGCAATGCCGAATGGAGGGACGTTGTCCATCCGAAGCCACGAAGTCGACTTGGACGCCGATTTCGCTGCGGCGCGCGGGATCTCCGGTGGCCGATACGCGATGGTCGTCGTCGCGGACGACGGAATCGGAATGGACGCTCGTACACTTCGGCGTGCGTTCGAGCCGCTCTTCACGACGAAGACCTCGAGTGAAGGCACGGGCCTCGGTCTCGCGACGACGCGCACCGTGGTACAGCGGTGCGGCGGACACATCGAGATCGAAAGCACACCAGACCTTGGAGCGACGTTCCGAATCTATCTCCCCGTGACGGAGAGAGCCGCGCTCGAGACCGCGACCACTCGTAAGCCCACGAACGTCGGCCGCGTCGTCGTCGTGGAGCCTCAACGCATGGTCCGAAAGGGAATCGCGGCCAGCCTGGAAACCGAGGGACTCGAGGTCATCGCGGTGCGGTCACCGGAAGCCGGGCTGCGTCGCCTCGAACGCAGCGATGACGCCACCACCGCGTTGCTCATCGATGTGATCACGCGCGGAGCTCCTGAAACCGACTGGCGCACCATCGTCGCCGCGCGCTATCCACGCCTACTCGTCATCTTCATGTCGGCCCACGACCGCACCGCACTCATCGAGGACGGACGGCTCGGATGGGACGACGCCTTCGTCTCGAAACCCTTGGACGTCTCCGCGGTGCTCGCGCTCCTGGATCGCTGACACCGCTTTGCGAAACGAGACGCAATCGATGCGCCTCCGGCGGGCCCCGGCGCAAGAACCGAGTCCGTTGAGACCGATCGCGAGTCCGGCCGCGAGTAGCGCGCTTGTCCTGCCAACCGAATCTCCACGCGTTCCACGTTGGTTCGCGACATGCTCTCGACGAAGGGAGGCGTAGACCATGGATGACCTACGAGATGACCCTGTCGCGCCGCCGCTCGACGCATCGTTGCGAGAGAGCGCGCGCATCCTGGTCGTCGAGGACGACCCAGCGACGCGAATGGCGGTCGTCGGCCTCCTCGATGCGCACTACGAAGTCACGGGGCGCGGCACAGTGGAGGCAGCCGAGGAGGCATTGGGGACATTCCTCCCGGATCTCGTGCTGACCGACCTGCGCCTCCCGGGCGCTTCTGGACTCGCCCTGATTTCGTTGGTCCGCGAAGAGATCCCGGAATGCGCCGTCATCGTGATGACCGCATTCTCGTCGGTGGACACGGCCATCAAGGCCATGAAGCTCGGTGCAGCGGCCTATCTGACCAAGCCACTGAACTTCGACGAGCTCCTCCTGGTGATCGCCCGAGAACTCACGCACCAGGCGACGGCCCTCGAGGTCAAACACCTGCGTGAAGCCGCCCTCGTCCACGTTCAGGACGATCAGTACTGGGGTACGAGCCGTCCCATGCAAGCGGTTCTGCGACAAGCCATCGACGTCGCCAACTCGATGGCTACCGTACTCATCACGGGTGAGACGGGCACGGGCAAGGAGATGCTCGCCCGTTTTCTCCATCGCCACTCGGCCCGCGCCGCACGCCCGATCGTCAACGTCAACTGCGGAGCGATCACCGAGACCCTGCTGGAGGCGGAGTTCTTCGGACACGAGCGGGGTGCCTTCACCGGAGCCGTCCGACGCAACGTGGGTCGCTTCGAGCGAGCGTCCGGGGGCACGATCTTCCTCGATGAGATCGGTGAGTTGTCTCCTGCGCTGCAGGTCAAGCTCTTACGCGTGATCCAGGAACGTCAGATCGAGCGCGTCGGTGGCTCCGAGTCGATCCCGATCGACGTACGCATCGTGGCGGCCACGAATATCCCGCTGCACGAACTCCGAAGCAACGGAAGGTTCCGCGAGGATCTCTACTACCGCCTCAACGTCATCCACCTCGAGATGCCTCCACTTCGAGATCGCAAGACCGACATCGCCGACCTCTGGCCTCGCTTCGTGAAGCGCTTCGCTGACCGCGAGGGGCTCGATGAGCCAACGACGAGCGCGGACGTCATGCACGCGCTCCTGGAGCATCACTGGCCCGGAAACATTCGAGAGCTCGAGAACGTCGCGGAGCGGGCGGTCATCCTGTGTCGAGGTGAGAGCATCCTCCCTACGCATTTGCCGAAGTCACTCAACGAGTCCCCCGCGCGATGGTCTCACGAGATCCAGATCCCCGGCGCGACCATGGAAGCCATCGAACGAAACGCGATCCTGAAGACGTTGGCCGCGACGGGCGGGCGCACTTCGGAGGCGGCCGAGATCCTCGAAATCAGCGTGCGCAAGATCCAGTATCGGCTGCGAGAGTGGCGCGATGAGACCGCGAGCGATGCGGCGTCCCAGACCAGAGAAGAGATCGAGCTGAGGCCTGGCGACGGCCGAACGGACGGAACGGAGCAAGCGGGTGACAACTGAAACGAATTACCGCCGGATCTTCGAGGACGCGCCCTGCGCGATGGTCGTGGTCGACGAATCGGAACGCATCACAGCCGCGAACCGCCTCGCGCAGCGATTGATGTCGGCTACGCAGGAGGCACTCGTGGGGTCGTCGCTGACATCATTCGTGGACGCTGAGCACCGACCGCGGTTCCGAGAGGCGCTACGCGCGCGGGGTCGACCACGCGACGTCCTTCTGCACTTCCGCGTCTGTGCCGAACCGACGACGATCGCGATGGCGATGGCGAGCGTCGACGATGCAGGCTCCGGACTCGACACCCTCATCGCGATGAGGACCGCGACCTCGACCGAAGTGGTGACCGATGATCGTCACGAAGCGAGCAAGATGGAGGCCCTTGGTCGGCTCGTGGGAGGCCTGGCCCACGACTTCAACTCGGCGCTCAGCGGGATCGCGGGCTGCGCCGACGTCGCTCTCCGCCACATCGAAGCTACGCGCCCCGAACGCGAGTACGTCCAAGAGATCAAGGACGCCGCCATGCGCGCATCGACGATGTCGCGAAAGCTCCTCGATTTCGGACGGCGACCGGCGGTCGCCATGACGGTGTTCGACCTGGGGGAGCTCCTGCGGAGCCTCGACGCCGAGCTCCTCCGCCTCGCGGGCGACCACATCAACCTCCGGATCACGACGAGCCGCGTCCCCTCGTGGGTCCGCGGAGACCAGCGCCAGATCGCCCGCGTCATCCTCGATCTCGTCGCCAATGCCCGCGACGCCATCGAGGAGGAGGGACACATCGAGATCGACACGGCGCTGGAGACGATCACGAGAGCGAGCGAAGGGCGACGGCGGTTCCTTCCCCCCGGCTCCTACGTCCGTCTCACGGTCACCGACGGGGGATCGGGAATGAGCCGAGAAACGCTCGAGAGAGCGTTCGAGCCGTTCTTTTCGACGAGGGCTGCGTCCGAGGGGGCCGGGCTCGGCTTGGCGCTCGTGGCGAGCACCGTCGAGGGGGCCGGCGGCCATGTCGAAGTGACGAGCTCCGAGGGCGAAGGAACGAGTGTCGACGTCTACCTCCCGGAGATCTTGGGACCAGATCCGACGGTCGACTCCGTTGCAGAACTCGGAGGCGAGGAGACGATTCTCGTCATCGAAGACGATCGACTCGTCCGCAGGACACTCTGCGACAACCTCCAGCATCGTGGATATCGCGTACTCGATGCCGATTCAGGGCCCACGGCGATTCAGCGGAGTCAGGCCTTCGCCGGAGTGATCGACCTCGTGCTCACCGACATGATCCTCCCCGGAATGGGCGGCCCTGAAGTCGTGCGTGCCATTCGGGCGCAGCGCCCCGGCGTGCGCGCCGTGTTCATGTCCGCTTCTTTCCGCGCAGAGACCACCGTCCGCGCGTCGCGCCTCGGGTCGGACCGGAACTTCATCGCGAAGCCGTTCGAAGAAGAGCACCTCGCGGCCCTCCTCAGACGGGTACTCGAGGTCGTCTGAACGCTTGGGGCGGACCGAGGCGCAGGCGCGGTGCCACTCAGGCGGTCGTCGAAGTCTTCACGGGCGCGGCCCCGATCGCCGCCTCGGCGTCCTCGATCTCGTCGGACTGCGGGAACTTCTCCCGCATCTCCTTCAGCGCGTCGCGCGCCTTGTCGAGGTCGCCGATCTTCACCCAGGCCTCGATGATCTCCGCGAGGAGCTCGTCGTCGAGGCCGACGTCCGCGAACTCGCGGCGGATGACTTCGAGGCGGCCGACGTAGGCGCGGTCGCGCTCGAGGTTCTTGTAGAAGTCCGCGACGTAGCGCTCGTGCGCCATCAAGCGACCGCGGACGTCCGCGAGGACCTTCTTGGCCTCCTCGATGTTCTCGTCGTCCGGAAAGCGCGACACGTAGTCGCCGAGCGCGCGCGCGGCGTCCTTCACCGCGCCTTGGTCCTTCTCCTCCGCGGGCGGGAGCAAGAAGAAGTTGCTCGGGATCTGTTCGAAGTACGCCATCCCGACCTTGAAGAGGGCGTACGGGACCTTCTCGTGCGTGGGGTGCAGCCGCACGAAGTTCTGGTAGCTGTCGATCGCCTCGATGTGGCGCCCGCGCCCGAACTGGCAGTCCGCGATGCGCAGCTCCGCCTTCACCGCGTAGCGCGAGTACGGGAACTTCGTGCGGATGTAGCCGAAGTACCGCTGCGCCGCGAGGTACTCCTCGCTCTGGTACGCCTCCTCGCCCTTGATCCAGTTCCCCTCGGCCGTGCGCTCGTAGCGCACCGTCGGCGCCGCCTCTCCGCGCCCGGGCGCGACGTTCCCCGCGCCGTCGACCTCGGGGTCCTCTTCCTCGCCGCCCTGATTGGACGAGGCACACGCCACCCACGTCGTCGCGAGGGCGAGGGCCAGCAGTCGACGCATCATCGGCGCCTCGCTTAGCACAACTGTCCGAAAAGGCCGAAGCGCGTTTCGGCCCTCACGGGGCCCTCACCCCTCGGTGATGTCCTTGAACTCCCGCTCGAACGCCGCCAGGAAGTCCGTCTCGTCCTCCGGCTCGTTCGACGACGCGGGCTTCGGGCGCCGGCCGGGCGTGGAGGTCGGGGGCCGCGGGCGGCGCGCGGTCTGCGGGGCGCTCGGCGGGCCGACGTGCGTGATGTCGTCCTCTTCCTTCTCGCCGTTGGTCGCGGGGACCGCCGCGCCCACCGCGAGGTCCGCGGCGGCGCTCTGGGCGTCGAGGTTCGGGATCGTCCGCTCCGCGGGATCCGGCTCGGCGACCTTGTCGTCCGCCTTCGGCGGGGACACCGGCGTCGTCTTCGACGTCGTCGCGCCGGCCGACTGCAGCGGCGGGAGCGCGCGCGCCGGCTTCGGGCGCGTGGACTCGCCCGCGGGCGGCGGGACCGGGAGCTGCGAGTCCGAGATCTGCGCGAGCAGCGACTCGAAGTTCGCCTCCGCGTCGCTCTGACGCGGGCGCTCCGTCTCCAGCTTCTGGATGCGATCCGTCAGGCGCTGCGCCGCGAGCTGCGAGGTCTTGAGCTGGCGCTTCGCCTCGATGGCGGCCTTGCGCAGGTCCTCGACCTCCTTCGCGTGCGCCTCGTCCTTCAGGCGCGCCTTCTCCATGTACTCCTCGTGCAGATCCTCGAGCTCCCGCACGTAGCGGTTCTCGACGTCGTCGCGATCCGTCTGCGCCTGCTCGATCTGGCCCCGGAGGTTGTCCGCCTGCTTCGACGCCGACCGCAGATCCTCGTGCCGCGCCTCGAGGTCACGCCGCAGCTCCGCGATTGTGCCGTTGGCCTCCGCGAGCTCCGCCGTCTTCGCCTCTTCGAACGCCGCCTTCTCGGAGGCGAGCGCCGATGCGCGCGCCGTCGCCTCCTCCAGGCGATCCGACAGCCCGCGCGCGTCGTTCTGCATCCGCAGCGACTCGTTCTCGTGACGCGACTTCTCCTCGGCGAGCGTCGCCTCGAGGCTCGCGATCTGACTCGCGCGCTCCGTGAGCTCCGCTTCGAGATCGCTGCGCGCCTGCTCCGACTGCGCGACCGCCGACTCGTAGGTGTCCGTCGTCTGCGCCAACCGCTGCTCGAGCTCCGCGCGCTGCGCTTCGGCCTCGCCCGCCGCCTGCCGGCTCGACTGCCGAAGCTGCTCGAGCTGACTCTCCAGCGCCTCGATCTCCTGAGACGCGGCCTGCATCCCCTGACGCTCGGCCTCCAGCTTGTGCTGCGTGCTGTCGAGCTGACCGTCGAGGTCCGACGCCCGCTCGTTCGCGCGCAACAGCGCCTCTTCGAGCTCGGCCTTCTGCGCCGCCGACGACGCCTCGATCTCCTCGATGCGCGCCGCGAGGTTCGCCTTCTCGGTGGCGTCCATCTGCGCGCGCGCGCTCGCCTGCTCCTCGAAGAGCGCCTTCGCGCTCTTGATCTCGTCGCGCTCGTCCCGCGTGTGGTCGAGCTCGGCGCCGATCTCCTTCATCCGCGCCTTGAGCGCGTCGCGCTCGCCGGCCAACTCCTGGCGCGCCGACTGCCACTCGGCCCGCGAGCGATCCAGCTCCGAGCTCGTCCGCGCGAGCGCCTCCTCGGCGCGCGCGAGGTTCTGCGACAACTCCAACCGCGCCGCGTCCAGATCCGCCGACTGCTGCTGCGCCGCGGCCAGCTGCCGCTCGAGCAGATCGATCCGGCCCCCGCGCGAGTCGACCTCGGCCTCGAGCTCGTCGCCGCGGTCGTTCGACGCTTCGAGGTCCGCCGACAGCTGCTGCGCACGCGCACCGAGCTTGTCGAGATCCGCGCTGAGCCGATCGCGCTCCTTGTTCAGCCCGTCGCGCTCCGCCGTCAGGCGCTCGCGGATGTCCGACAGCTCCGCGACCTGGTTCCGCAGCGCCGTCACGTCGCGCTCGCGCTCCGCGATGATCTGCGCCGACTCGTCGAGCCGCTGCTTGCGCTCGCTCGCCTCGGCCCGCGCCGTCGCGAGATCCGACTGCCGATCCCCGAGCTCACTGCGCGTGCGCTCGAGCTCGTCCTCCAGCTCCGCGACCTCGACCTTCAGCGAGTCGACCGTCTCCGTGAGCATCGCGACGCGGCTCTCGAGGCGACCGACCTCCGACCCACGCGCGTCGTACTGCGCGTTGAGGTCGCGCAAGGCGCCTTGCGACGCCTCGTGTTCCATCTGCTCGTTCTTGAGCGCCTCCTGCAGCTCCGAGAGCCGCCCCTCCCGCAGCGCGAGCGTCTCGCGGACCTGGTTGAGATCCTTCTCGGTCTGCCGGAGCTGGTGCGTGGTCTCGTTGAGCGAGGTCTTCGTCTCGTCGAGCGCATTCGTGAGCTGCTCGTTCGAGCGGTCGGCCTGCTGGCGATCACGCTTTTCGTTGTCGAGCGCGCGCTGCACCGAGTCGAGCTCGTCGCCGCGCACCGCGAGGTCCGTGCCGAGGCGAATGATCTGCTCGCGCAGATCCGTCTCCAGGGTCTCCGCCTGGTCCTTCGTCTCGGCCAGCTCGCCGTGCAGCCGCGCGATCTCCGTCCGCAGGTCAGAGGCCTCGTCGGCCGTCTTGCGCTCCAAGGCCTCGTAGCGCTCTTCGCGATCCGCGAGCTCCGCTTCGAGGCTCGCGCCGCGATCGTTCGCGCCCTGCAGCTCACCGCGGACGTCTTCCAGCGACGCCTCGAGTCGCTCGATCGCCGAGTCGCGATCCGCGATCGACGCCTCTCGCGCCGCGACCGTCTCCAGCAGCTCCGCCTCGCGATCCGCGAGCGCCTGCTCGATCGACATGCGGGCGCTCTCGAGGCGATCGATCTGCTCCGAGAGATCCGACTCCTTCGCCGCGCGCGCGACGCGCTCGTCTTCGAGGTCCTGCTCGAGGCTCGCGATCGTCCCCTCGTGCGCCGCGATCTCGGCGCGCAGCTCGGCCTCGGTCGCGTCGAGCGAAGCGATGCGATCGTTCGCGACGCTCAGCTCCTCCGACAGCGCACGCTCCGACTCGGCGCGCTCCGCCTTCTCACTCGACAGCTCGCCCTCGACGCCCGCGAGCCGCTCCCGCAGGTCCGACTCCGTCGCCGCGCTCTCGTCGCGGAGCTGCTCGAGGTCCTCGGTCAGGCCCTGCGCCCGCGCGGTCTCCGCTTCGAGCGACGCGCTCTCCTCTTCGAGGTCCGTCTGCAGCTGCGCGACGGACGCCTCGAGCGAGGCCTTGTCGTCGTCGTACCGCGCCTGGAGGGCGTCCAGGTCCGCGCGCATCCCGACCACGACCTCGTGGTTCGCCGCGAGCTCGAAGGCTTGGCGGCGCACGGCTTCGTCGAGCGTCTCGCGCGCGTTCGCGAGATCCGCGCGCAGCTCGAGGATCATCTCCTCGAGCTCGAACCGGCGCTCCGCGGCCTTCGCGATCTTGTCGTTCGCGGAGGCGATATCCTTCTCGAGCCCGGCCTCCCGGCCCTGGCTCGCTTCGAGCTGCGTCTCGAGGTCACCGATCGCGGCGTCCCGCGCGGACAGCGTGTCGTCGAGCCCGCGGACCTTCTCCTCGATCTGCTCGATGCGCGACTTCGCCTCTTCGAGCGAGCGCTCCGTGCGGAGCAGCTCGTTCTTCACGTCCGCGATGTCGCGCTCTTTCCCGGCGACGATCTGGATCAGTTCGTTCTCGCGCGTGATCTTCTCTTCGAGCAGCTGCTCGAACGAAGCGTTGAACTCCGCGGTGCGGCGGTCGAGCTCTTCGCGCCGCGACTCGCTCGTGCTCGACACCTCTTCGAGCGACATGCGGAGCGACTGCGCCTCCACGTCCTTCTCGACCAGGCGCTCGTTCCACTCGTGGTACTCGCGCTCCTTCGCGCGGTACATCTCCATCACCTTCGCCAGCTCGTTCTCGCGCTGGCGGAGCTTCTGGCGGAGCATGTCGAGCTTGGCGTCGGCGGTCGTGCGCCGCCCGATCATCGACCCCTCGCGACGGATCGGCGGGCTCGACTGCACCTCTTCCTCGGTGCTCACCAACGAATCCATCACCTTCTCGATGAACGCGGTGTCCTCTTCCGTGACCGGCGCCGGCTCCTTGCTCGGCGGCGCCGGCAGCGGCGGCGGGCGCTCGGTGCCGTCCGTGAAGAGCACGCCCTTCACGCGCTCGCGGAGCTCTTCGAACGGATAGGGCGGCTCCTCCGGGAGGCGCAGGTAGTCGTCCGCGCCGGACTTGCCGTTCTTGTGGTTGTCGATCGTCTCTTCCGTCGCGGCGGACGTGTAGAGGAACACGGGCATCGACGAGAGCCGACGGTTCTTCTTCACCCGACTGCACAGCGCGAAGCCCGACTCGTTGTCGACGCCCTCGGCGCGCATCAACACGATGTCGGGGCGCTCGATCTTGATCTCGTCGAGTGGGTCACGGTCGCCCTCGGAGATGGACACCTTGAGCCCATCCGACCGCAGCGCGGCGGCAACCATGAGCGCGAATTCGCGGTCTTGGTCGATGATGAACGCGTTCTTCTGCGGCACGGGACCTAGGACGCTAGCGGGCCGCCACACCACGATCAATGGAGCGGCCGAACAAACCGCCAGACGCCCGAAGGGGACGTCCTGAGGCCCGAGGTCGCACCCGTGACACGAAGCGCGCGTGCGCGCGGACGCATCGACTGGCCGAAGCCGCGTCGAAGGTAGTATACGGCGCCATGCGGTCTGATCTCGGACGCATCGCGGTCGCCACCCTCTCGGCGGCGATGCTCTTCGCCGCGTGTTCGGAAGATCGCGCGCCGCGCATCGTGTCGACGGTGCTGGTTCGCCCGACGCAGGACGCCTACGGCCCCTACCGCGTCGTCTCCAAGATCGTCGACGAGCGGCGCGGCGTCGAGGCGCGCGTCCTGTTCGTCGCGACGAGCACGTCCTCCACCGTCTCCGCCGACGCGGAGTCCATCGCGCTGTCCCGCACCGACGAGGCGACCTACGAGGGCGCCTTCGCGCGGCTCCCGCTGGGCACCGTCGTCAGCTACGTCGTCGCCGCCCGCGACGACCGCGGCCAGGAGTCGATCGCCCCGCCCTTCGACGCGCCGTACGTCTTCACCGTCGGCAACGTCCCTTCGCGCCCCGAGCTCGCGACGCTGTGGCCGAACGAAGGCCCCGCGAGCGGCGGCACCGAGGTCGTGCTGATCGGCCGTGACTTCCGCGAGGGCCTCGTCGCGACCTTCGGCGCGAACCCGGCGCAGACGATCGAAGTGATCTCGCGGACGCAGGCCCGCGTCCAGACGCCGGCCGGCGCACCCGGCACCGTCGACGTCACGGTGATCAACCTCGACGGCGGGCGCGACACCCTCGAAGACGCGTTCACCTACTTCCCCACGCCCGAGATCTTCCG
>JAUHYN010000180.1 GCA_030426505.1 bacterium
CCGACAGACCGGAGTGCCCAATCTCGCCCGCCTTGATCGCCTCAGAGAAGCCGTGCGGGGTCATGCCCACGCCGATCTTTCCCTGCAACTGAGCGCGCCGAGTGCTTGCATTGACCACCCGCGAGATTCTGATCCTGCGGATGTTTCGCGTGACCTGGGCGAGCATCACCGGCAGCCGGTCCATTGCGAAACCTGGGTTGACACCCGTGGCCAGCACCACCACGCCAGCGTCGCGCGCGCGCTCATCTGCGCCGAAGGGCATGACCGTGGTCGGCGCGCGCACGATCGAGCAGGCGTTGGAGGCGGTGTTGTGAAAGACACGCGTACGATCGATCCGGCGCTGGAGGCGGCGTCGTGAGCGGCGTGCTGTGGGTCGCGCTCGGCGGCGCGGTGGGTTCGGCCCTCCGCTACCTCGTCGGGCTGGGCGCGATACGCGTCTTCGGCGTGACGGCGTTCCCACTCGGGACGTTCGCGGTGAACGTGGTGGGCTCGGTGCTCCTCGGCGTGCTCGTGACGAAGTTCGGGACGACCGGCTCGCCCGCGATGCGGCTCGCGCTGACGACCGGAGCGATGGGCGGCTTCACCACGTACTCGACGTACAACCTCGAGGTGCACCGGATGCTGGCGGACGGGCGCTTCGGGCTGGCGGCCGCGTACGCGGCGGCGACATTCGTGGTGTGCCTCGGGGCGACCGCGGTCGGGGTGATATGGGCGCGAGGATAGAGGCGCGCCCTCGGACACCCCCGCGTTTGCTATGATCGCGAGTCGCGTTGGAAACCGCGCCGATCATCCCCGCGCCGAAGCGCGGCTACTCCGTCGCGCGGGTGACGCGTCACTGGTACATCGCTTGTCACGCGAGCGCGCTGCGCGCGAAGCCGCGCGCCGTCACGATCCTCGATACGCCACTCGTGTTGTTCCGCGACGACGAAGGCCGGCCGACCGCGCTCCTCGATCGCTGCGCGCACCGCAACGTGCCGCTGTCGATGGGGTCGGTCGAAGGCGGGCAGCTCGTGTGCGGCTACCACGGCTGGGCGTTCGATCGCGAAGGCACCTGCCAACGCGTCCCCGCGTTGTGCGGCGTGCAGACCGGCAAGGGCCGCCGCGTGGCGCACTTCCACACGCGCGAGTCGCAGGGCTACGTCTGGGTCTACATGGACCCGGACCACGAGCCCGAGGTCGAGCCGTATGTCATCCCGCACCTCGACGAGCCCGGCTTCTCCACCGTGCGCTACGACGCCGAGATCCCCGCGACGCTCCACGCGACCTGCGAGAACATCCTCGACGTCCCGCACACCGCGTTCCTCCACCGCGGCCTGTTCCGCGGCGTGAAGCGCAACGAGATCACCGCGGTCGTGCGGCGTGAAGCCGACCGCGTCAGCGCGGAGTTCCTCGGTGAGCCGCGCCCGACCGGGCTCATCGGCAACCTCCTCGCGCCGCAGGGCGGCACCGTCACGCACTTCGATCGCTTCATCCTCCCGTCGATCGCGCAGGTCGAATACGGGCTCGGTGATCGACACCGCGTCGTCGCCACCAGCGCCCTCACGCCGGTCTCCGACTTCGTCACCCGGCTGTTCGCCGTGGTGAGCTTCAAGACGATCGTCCCCGCGTTCATCCTGCGCCTCGTCGCTACGCCGATCGCGATGCGTGTGCTGAAGCAGGACGTCGTGATGCTGAACGCCCAGACCGAAGCGGTGCGTCGCTTCGACGGCGAGCAGTTCGTCTCGACCGACGTCGATCTGCTCGGCGGACACATCTGGCGCTTGCTCAAACAGGCCGAACGCGGCGACAAGCCCGGCGACCCCGTGGAGCAACGCGTGCAGCTCCTCGCCTGACCGAGACATGACGCCCCTGAGACCGCTGAGAGACCTCGAACCCGCCGGCGTCCGCGCGGTGTTCTGCGACATCGACGACACCCTCACCACCGACGGGCGCCTCCCCGCCGTCGCCTACGCCGCCGTCGA
The DNA here is from genome assembly GCA_030426505.1 of bacterium. GTDB lineage: Bacteria > Myxococcota > Kuafuiibacteriia > Kuafuiibacteriales > Kuafuiibacteriaceae > JAUHYN01. Next base: position 1,962 of record JAUHYN010000180.1, read on the forward strand.
GGACCTCGCCGAAGCGGGCGTGCAGGTGGTGCCCGTGACGGGGCGCCCCGCCGGGTGGTGCGACATGATCGCCCGCTTCTGGCCCGTCGCCGGCGTGGTCGGGGAGAACGGCGCGTTCTACTTCGCGTACGACCGCGCGGCGCGGAGGCTCACGCAGGCCTTCATCCTCGACGCCGCCGAGCGCGCCACCCTCCAGCGCCGCCTCGCAAAGGTGGAAAAACAGATCCTCGCCGCCGTCCCGGGCGCCGCCGTCGCGAGCGACCAGCCCTACCGGATCCACGACCTCGCGATCGATTTCTGCGAGGACGTCGAGCCGCTCGGCCGCGAAGACGTGGATCGCATCGTGGAGATCTTCACCCGCGCCGGCGCCACGGCGAAGGTCAGCTCGATCCACGTCAACGGGTGGTTCGGGTCCTACGACAAGGTCTCGATGATCCGGCGCATCGCGCGCGAAGTGCTCGGCCTCGACCTCGACCAGAAGCGCAACCGAGCGCGCGCGGTCTACGTCGGCGACTCGCCCAACGACGAACCTGCGTTCGCATTCTTCGAGCACAGCGTCGGCGTGGCGAACATCCGCTCGTTCGCGGATCGCCTCGAGGCGCCCCCGAAGTACGTCACGCGCCGCAGCGGCGGCGAAGGCTTCGCCGAGCTCGCGCGTCATCTGCTCCGTGCGCGGTGACACGCCTTGCGGCGAGGTCGCGATTGCGAAATAGATCCTGTGCGATGGTGTCGTTGTGCGTGGCGAGCCAGAAGGGGGGCGTCGGCAAGACCACCGTCGCTCTGAACCTCGCGTTCTCGCTCGCGCGGCGCGGGCTCCGCGTGCTGCTCGTCGACACCGACCCGGCCGGAGCGATCGGGCTGTCGCTCACCAAGAAACTCAGTCAGGCGCCGGGGCTCGCGGAGTACATCGTCCAGAAGAAGCCGCTCGCGCAGCTCGTCGTGCAGAGCAAGCTCCCCGAGCTGAAGATCCTCACCGTGGGCCGCGTCGCCCCCGAGGACGCGATGGGGTTCCAGTCGGCGCTCGCCGACGGCAACGTCCTGAAGCGCATCGAACGTGAGGCGACCGACGTCGAGCTGATGGTCGTCGACACCCCGAGCGGCTTCGGCGGCGCGACGATCGGCGCGATGCGCGCGTGCCGGTACGTGCTGTGCCCGGTGCAGGCCGAACCGATCGCCGCGCGCTCCGTGCTGCGCATCTTCGACGTCCTCGGCAGCCTCCGCGAGAAGGGCGCGAACACCGAAGTGGTCGGCATCCTCCTCACGATGCTCCAGACCCGACAGGCGAGCTCGCTCGGCGTCGCGGAAGATCTGTGGTCGTCGCTCCCGGCGTCGCTGCTCTTCGACACGACCATCCCGCGCGACCCCCTCTTCCTCGACGCCAGCGCGAGCGGCGTCCCGGTCGGTCTCTTGAAACGAAGGCCGCCGCCCGTGGCGATGGTCTTCGACCAGCTCGCGGCGGAGCTCGAGGCCCGCATCTCCATCGACGAACGAGGCATGAGCAATGAGCCCATCGCTCTCGTGGATTGACGACGACGCCCTCGCGTCCTCGCTCGAGCGCGCGGGGATCTCGACGCTCCCGGAGCGCGCCGAGCCGGCGCGCGTGCGCTTCTACGATCCGCCGACCCTCCCGAGCGCCCCGCCCCCGCGCGCCGACGCCCCGTACGCCGCGCGGCCCCCGGCCGGGCCCGTCGACACCGTGTCGCGGCCGCCGGTCCGGGCACCCGCCGAGACCGCGGACGCCGCACCGCCCCCGCGCTTCCCGGCCGGCTACGAGCCCCCGGCGCCCGTGGGGTTCGAAGCCCCGCGCTACGAGGCGCCCACCGGCACCGAGGACACCGCGCCCACGCCGCACCGCCGGCGCCCGGCGCCGAGCGACGTCACCACCGTCCCGGATCGCGCCGACGACGTGCGCCCGTGGGACGCGACGCCGCTCGCGTCCACGGCGGAGGTGGCGTTCAACGAGGTCACCGTCTCGTCGCCCGCCGCGGTCGAGCCGGATTTGTCCGCGCCCGCGGTGTCGGCGCGCGTGGCGGCGCTCGCCGCGTGGCTCCAGGAGGCGGTGGGCGATCGCTTCTACATCGCGGACCCGGAGGGCCTCGCGATCTTCGCGACGAAGGGGGTCGAGGAGCTCGTCGTGTCCGGCGTGGCGCTCGAGCGCGCGATCCGATCGCTGCGCGGCATCACCGGCGCGCCCAACGTCGGCGCCGCGACGCTCGAACTCGACGCGGACCGCCTCCTCGACACGATCTGGTGCGACACCCCGGTCGGCCGCGTCGCGGTCGGCGTCGTCGGAGCGACCAAGCTCTCCAAGGCCCAGATCGCCACCATCCGCGGCTACATCGCTCGCGTGTTCGACTGGAAGGAGTCCTGAATGGCGTTCTCCGCAAGAGAGGATCTCGGGCGGGTCGCGCTCGGCGCGCCGGCGCTCAAGGAGGTGTTCATCATCTCCATCCCCGACTGTCTCCTCATCAAGTCCTGGGCGCGCGCCGAACGCACCAACGAAGAAGAGACCGCCGTCCAGCTCGGCACCGTGTTCCGCGCGAGCATCACCGCGCTCGCGACCGCCGTCGGGAGCGAAGCGCTCGAGGGCGTCACCGTCGAAGCGAAGCACGCCCTCATCCGCCTCGAGCACGTCACCTCGGGGATGATGGCCGCGTTCGTGTTCGAGCGCTCCGCGCCGCTCGGGTTGATGCGCGTGCAGGCGCGCCAGCTCCGCGATCACATCAAGGGCTCCGTCGAGCAGTTCACGAAGCCGACCGACACCGGCGCGGCCCGCGCCGTCGCGTCCTCGGTGGACCGCGCCGTCCCGCGGTTCTCCGGTCCGCCCTCGACCGAGGAGCGCGCGCCCCCGCGCTTCTCACCGCGCCCTTCGGACGACCTGTCCGCGACCCCCGCGCTCGGCGTGCCGCGAATGAACCGACCGCCGCCGACCAAACCCAGCGCGCCGCTCGATGCCCAGCGCGCCGCGGACGCCTTCACGCGCGAGGTGACGCCGTTCGTGCGGGAAGCGACGGAGACGCCGAGCGACGCGACGCCGCTCCCCGGCGACCTCACGATTCGCCCGCCGGAGCGCGTCGAGCCGTCGCCGTCGAGTGAAGCGGAGATCACCGGGCGCTTCGATCAGCCGGACCTCGACGAGCCGCCGAAGAAGCCGCCGATCCCGGAGGTGCCCACGCGCCCCGTCGCGCGACCGCGCGCGACCCGGCTGCTCGACTTCTTCCGTCGCTACGCGCCCGATCCGCACGCGGCGCTCCTCCGTCTGTCGCTGCGCACCGGCATCCCGGTCGATCTCCTCGAGGCGCCGGATGCCCTCGACGACGCGCAGGTCGACGCCATCGCGGATTCGATTCGGGACATCCTCGGGCAGGAGACGGTCGGGATCTGAGTCCACGGTGAGATGACGGACCCCGCTCGCATCGTCGAACACCGCACGTCGATCCGCGGGTACGACTTCGAGCTGCTGGCCGACGTCCCCGTCGTCTACCACTGCCACCACTTCAACCTGTTCTGGGACCAGACGATCGACGACGCGCTCGGCCCGCAGCTCGGCGCCGTCGTCCGCACGCGTGCGGCGCGCGAGGCCTTCCACGACATCATCGCCGCGCTCGTGGATCGCCTCGACGCGAAGTCCGCGAAGGATCAGCAAGCGCTCGCCGAGGCCCTCTTCGCCGCGCTCGGTCACGGCACGCTGCGCATGGGCGTGCGCGGCAACGGGGCCCACGCCGAAGGGCGACACCTCCACTTCGGGACCTGTTGGCGCGAGAAGTACGCCGACCGCGTCAAACGCACGCGCCCCGCCGACGCCGTCGCGGGCGGGTTCGCGGCGGCGGCGATGGAGGTCGTCCACGATCTGCTGCGCGAGTCCGTCGACGCGACCGAGGACGAGTGCGTCGCGCTCGAGGGCGACGTCTGTCGGTTCACGCTCCGCCCCATGGACCAGGCGCCGTTGATGCGCTCCGTGCGTCGCCCCGAGATCGAGCGCGCGTGTCGCACGCCGCTCGAGAGCAAGAAGGAGGAGGACGTCGCCGCGCTCGCGGCGGCCCTGAGCGACCACGCCAAGAAGCTCACCTCCGATCCGAACGGCCGCCTGCGCGCGTTCGGCTTGTACTTCGCGCTGACCCCCACGACCTACTACAACCGCTCCGCCTACGACGCGCTGAGGCACGTCGCGCGCGGCGCGCCGCAGTCGGTGAGCGTGATGAAGGCGCTCCTCCGCGAGGCCGGGCACGTCGGCACCTTCAACACGTTCGGGCGGATCCTGATGTCGCCCGAGTGGGAGACCCGCGGCGGACCGCTCCGCGGCGAGGTCGAGGAGATCGTCCGCGGCGCCTGCGCGATCGGGCGCGCGATGGGGCTCGGCCGCTGGTGCATCGAAGAGATCGTCCCGCACGACCGCCTCGTGCTCCGCCTCCCCGCCACCAACGAGAGCGCCTACTACATCTGCCGCGAGGGCCGCGCGACCGAGGGCGCGTGCTACTTCACGCAGGGCGCCGCGCTCGCGACGATGCAGCTCGCCCACCGCGTCCCGTGGACGAGCCGCCCCTCGCTCACCGACGCCTTCTACGATCAGCTCCTCCAGGACGGCCTCCCGTGGCGCGTCGAGGAGACTTCGTGCGTGTCGAAGGGCGACGCGCACTGCGAGTTCGTGGTGACGGCGTCCGACCGTCGCCCGCACCGGCGGCTCACGCTCTGATGGTGCGCGTCGCCGCCTACGTTTATCCGGGCTGGCACCCGATCCCCGAGCGCGACGCGTCGTTCTACCCGGGCTTCACGGAGTGGGATCTCGTGCGCGACTGCGGCCCCCGCTTCGAGGGGCACGCACAACCGAAGGTCCCCGCGCTCGGCCCGTACGACGATCGCGATCCCGATGCGGTCGCGGCGCGCGTCGGCCTCGCCCTCGACCACGGCGTCGACGCGTTCGTGTACGGCTTCTTCTGGTGCCGCACCAAGCGCGTCTTCCAGGACGGCCTCGATCTCGGCTTCCTCGGATCGCCGCTCGGCCGCGCCACGCCCTTCGCGTTGATGTGGGCCAACCGAATGCCCCGCCGCGTGCTCCCGGTGCGACGCGACGACCTCCCGATCATCAGCGAAGACCGCCTCGTCGAGACCGACGTCGACGACTTCGAAGCGCTGATCGCGTACGTCGGCGAGCGCTACTTCACACGCGACAACTACCTGCGCGTGGGCGGGCGGCCCTACTTCTCGATCTTCGACTCCACGTTCTTCATCCACGAGCTCGGCGTCGACGACGCGCGCCGCGCGATCGAACGCGCGCGCGCGTGGGCGAAGGAGCGCGGCCTCGGCGACCTCCACCTCGCCGCGATCGATCCCGCCGCGCACGTCCTCCCGCACGTGCGCGAGGTCGGCTTCGACAGCATCACGCACTACGTCTTGCTGCCCGACTGGAAGGGGCCGTTCCTCCAGGACTACGCGGAGCGCGCCGCGATCAGCGCCGCCCGCTGGGACGACTTCGCGCGGATCGGCGGCCTGCCGTACATGCCTTCGGTCGCGCCGGGGTGGGACGCGTCGCCGCGTGGCGCGGACTTCGGACCGAAGCGCCCCGACAAGTACCCGTGGTCGCCGGTGGTGATCGGCGAGCACCCCGACCGCTTCGAGGCCGCGCTCGCGCGGGCGCTCGACTATCCGCAGGACGAGCTGGTGTTCATCGCGTCGCTCAACGAGTGGTCGGAGGGGCACTACCTCGAGCCGGACGAACGCTTCGGGACGGGCTGGCTCGAAGCCGTGAAGCGCGCGCGCGTCCGGCGTCGAGTCAGGCGTTGAGGTTCGCTTCGATCCCCGGCACGAGCTTGGCGAGGCGCGCGCGCGTCTCGTCGAGCGAGGTCGACGTCGGGATCACGAGCACGACCGCGAAGCGCGCTTCCTTCATCACCTGCATGACGTGGTGCGTGTGGACGGTCGACAGCACGACCGCGCGCACGTAGCGCGGCGCGAGCCCCTCCCCGCCGCGGCCCTCGAAGATCGTGCGCTCGATGTGCGTGACCGCTTCGCCGCGGAACATCGTCGCGGTGACGCGCGCGAGGTCGTCGAGGAACTCCGCGCTGAACTCGACCTCGTTGAACACGCCGACGATCCGCGCTTCCTCCAGCTCCACGATCGCGGCCGCCACCGCGCCGTCGATCTCGGAGACGAGCGCCTGACAGAGCGCGTCCTCCACCGGCGACGGCACCGGCGCGACGTCGCCGAGCCCGTCGAAGAACGACGCGTCCAGCGGCGACGCCGACGGCGCCTCGAACAGATCCGACGCCGCGATCCCGTCGAACTGCCCCGGCTGCCACCGCGGCGCGCCGGCCGTCGACACCGCGCGCGGGCGGACCGTCACGTCCGGCATGTCGATGCGGCGCACCGGCGGCACGCCCTCGTCGGTCTCGACGAGCGACGGGTGCGGGACCTCCGACGGCGCGGGGTCGAGGGCCTCCGCCTCGAGGTCTTCGTCCTCGTCTTCGCCGTCGTCCTCGTCCGAGGGGTCGATCAGGGTCGGCCACGCGATCTCCTGCGTCACCGCGCCGCGCGCGCCGTTCGGTTCGAGCGCGCCCGTCGCGTCCATCACGACGCTCGGCACCGGCGCGTCGGCGCCACTCGAAGGCCCCGACGGATCGACCAGATCGTCCGCCTCGATCGGTGTCTCGGCTTCCCCCTCGGAGGCGACCGAAGCCCGCGCGTCGGCCGCCGCCATGATCGCGCGCGCCGCGTGAGCCGCCGAAGCCCCGAACAACGCGCGCAACCCGGCCACCGGCTCCGGCGCCGCGCCGCCGCCCCCGACGATCACGAGGACACCCGGGTGGGCCTCCTGCGCCGCTTGCGCGATCTGCACCCCGTCCTGCTCCGGCGGCGCGTGGCACACGAACACGACGTCGGGAGGGAACCGCGCGATACGCTCCAGCGCGACCTCGGCGGAGGGCGCCACGAGCACGTCACGCCCCGCACCGAACAACCGCCCCACGAGCTCCGCCCCAAACGACGAGCCCCCGTCCACCACCACGATCGAAGCCATCGCGATCCGCGGCGAAGTCTACCGCCCAACCGACGCGCGGCCTACTCCCGCCGGTGATTGACTCGATCCTCGGTTGCCGCCTTGATGGGCGCGCGTTGCCGATCGTCGTCACGCTCGTGCTCGTCGTCGTGTTCGCGGTCCTCGCGAGCGCGTTGCTGTCGAGGTACGCGAAGGAGCACGTCGGTGTCTCCGAAGTCGCCTACGTAGTCATCGGTGCGGTGCTCGGCCCCTACGGCCTGCGCCTCCTCGACACCGACGTCATGGACGCGATCCGACCGTTCGTCTCGCTCGTGCTCGGCGTCGTCGGCTTCTCACTCGGCCTCGCGCTCCGCCGACGCCTCAGCGCGCTCCCCGCGCTCGGCGGCGGCTTCGTGATCGCGCTCGGCGTCGGCGGCACCGTGGGCGGCGTCCTCTTCCTCGGCCTCACGCGCCTCCCGATCGACACGTCGAGCCTCGAGCCCGTCCTGTGGCCGGTCGTCACCGTCGGCAGCGCCGCGGCCACGATCTCCACCGCCGCGATCGAGTCCGGCGTCCGACTCCACCGCGCGCGCGGCGACGCGACGGACATGCTGCGCGGCTTCGCCCTCACCGGGAGCGTCGTGGGCGTCGCGATCTCCGGGACGGCGCTCGCGTTATCCCGATCCGCGCAGGCGTCGAACCGCTTCGACCTCACGCAGACCGAGTGGCTCGTCGCGCTCGTCGCGCTCGGCGTCGCGTGCGGCGTCCTCTTCGCGCTCTTCATGGGGCGCGACCAGAACGAAGGCGACGATCGCCTCTTCCTCGCGGCGGTCGGCATCGTGATCTTCGCGAGTGGGATGGCCGCGGCGGCCGGCATGTCGCCGCTGTTGCTCAACGCGATCGTCGGCGTCGTCGTCTCGCTGATCGCGAAGGACTCCGGCGTGCTCCACGTGAAGCTCGCGCGCATCGAGCGGCCCGCGGTCACCACCGTCCTGATCTTCGCGGGCGCGATGTGGTCGCCCGTCTATGGCTGGTGGTGGCTCGCGCCGGTCGTCTACCTCGCGCTCCGCCTCATCGCGCTGCGCTTCGCCGCGAACGCCGCGGTGGAGATGTTCGACGACCTCCCGCGCGTCCACCGCGCCGGCAGCGCGCTCTGGGCGCAGGGCGGGATCGCCGCCGCCATCGCCGTGAGCTACGCGCTCGTCTATCCCGAACAGTCGCCGCTCGTCCTCACGACCGTGTTGGCGGCGCTGATCGTCCAAGACCTCTCGAGCGGCGCGGCGCTCGGGCGCTTCATCGTCGACGCCGGCGAACACGATCGCCTCCCGCCCGAGAACGGCGACGGGCCGACGCTCCCGGTGGAGGTCTCGTGACCCAGGGAGCGCGCTGAAGTGCGGCGCTTCGTCGTCCTCATCGGGCTGCTCGTCCTGATGTACGCCTTGTCGGCGCTCCGCGCCGAGACGGGCGGGTCTGCGGATCCGATGACGCTCGCGGCGATCGGGTTCGTGGTGCTCGCGGCGTTCACCGTCGGCGAGATCATGACGACGCTGAAGCTGCCGAGGATCACCGGCTTCATCCTCAGCGGCATCGTGCTCGGGCCGCAGGTCCTGAAGATCCTCTCCACCACCGTCGTCGGCGACATGCGCGTGTTCAACACGCTCGCGCTCGGTCTGATCGCCACCACCGCCGGCCTCGAGCTCGACCTCGACGCGATCAAGAAGGTCGGCCGCACGCTCTTTGCGATCGTCGCGCTGAAGATCCCGCTGCTGTTGTTGTTCGTCGGCGGGACCTTCTACGGCGTCGAGACGTACTTCTCGTTCCTCGGC
>JAUHYN010000181.1 GCA_030426505.1 bacterium
CGGCCTCGGTCCACCAGTCGACGAGGTTGCCGTCGCCGTTCGACTTGCGGCCCTGGTCGTCGAAGCCGTGCGACAGCTCGTGCCCGATGACCGCGCCGATCGCGCCGTAGTTCACGGCGTCGTCGGCCTCGAGGTTGAAGAACGGCGGCTGGAGGATCGCGGCGGGGAACACGATCTCGTTCATCACGGGGTTGTAGTAGGCGTTCACCGTGTGCGGCGTCATGAACCACTCGTTCTTGTCGATCGGCCCGCCGAGGTAGGCGATGCGGCGATCGTGCTCGAACGACTGGGCGCGCGTCGCGTTGCCGAACGCGTCGTCCGCGGCGATCTCGAGCTTGCTGTAGTCCCGCCACACGTCCGGGTAGCCGATCTTCGTGGTGAACTTCGACAGCTTCTCCTTCGCCTTCGTCTTCGTCTCGGGCGACATCCACTCGAGGGACTCGATGCCCTCGTCGAAGGCGCGAATGAGGTTCGCGACGAGCTCCTTCATGCGCGCCTTCGCCTCCGGCTTGAAGTGGCGCTCCACGTAGATCTTCCCGAGCGCCTCGCCGATGTGGCCGTCCATCGCCTCCAGCGCGCGCTTCTCGCGCGGGCGGATCTCCTCGGTGCCCGAGATCGCCTTGCCGTGGAACGCGAAGTGCGCGTCCACGTACGCCTTGGAGAGGATGGGTGCGTACGCGTCGACGAGCGCGGCCTTCAGGTAGAGCTTCCAGTCGTCGAGCGAGACCTCATCGACCGCCTTCGACAGCGCCTCGAAGTACGTCGGCTGACGCACGATCACCGCCTCGGGCTTCGGCAGCTTCGTGCCCTCCGCCCAGGCCGCCCAGTCGATCGCGGGCGCGAGCTTCGACAGCTCTTCGAACGTCTTCTTGTTGTACGTCTTGTCGCGGTCACGGTTCTCCACGCGCGTCCACGAAGCCTCGGCGAGGCGCGTCTCGAGCGCGACGACCTGCGGGCGCGCCGACACCTTCTCGGCGCCGATCGCCTGCGTGATCAACGTGTCGAGGTACGCGTCGTACGCGGCGCGCGCCGCGGCCATCTTCTCGTCGTCCTTCGTGTAGTAGTCGCGGTCGGGGAGGCCGAGGCCGTGCTGCGTGAGGTAGCCGATGTACTCGGTCGAGTTCTTCGCGTCCTGGTTGACGTAGAAGCCGATCGGGTTGCGCACGCCGATGCGCTCGAGCTCGCCGAACGTCCGGACCAGCGCCTTCTTGTCCGCGATCGCGTCGATCTTCGCGAGCCAAGGCTCGAGCGGCGAGGCGCCGAGCGACTCGATCTTCGCCTCGTCCATGTACGCCGCGAAGTAGTCCGCGATGCGCTTGGCGTCGGGGCTGTCGGACTTCTTGCCGGCGGCGACGTCGTCGACGATCGCTTTCAGGTTCTTCTCCGACTCGTCGACCAGCACCGTGAACGAGCCGTAGTTGCTCCGGTCCGCGGGGATCTCGGTCTTGTCGAGCCACTGCTTGTTCACGTGCAGGTAGAAGTCGTCCTGCGGGCGGATCGTCTTTTCGACGTCACCGTCCAGGCCGGACGCCATCGGGCCGTGGCCGTTGGTCGTGGCGCACCCGATGAGGAGGGGGAGAGTCAGCAGCGCGAGTCGTCGCATCCCCCTGCCACACGACGGATTCACCCCAACCGTCAAGGACTCGTCGCCTCCGTCGTGTGACGGCAATCTCAGCGCGCGGGAATAAGTCGGCCGATTCGTTGCTTTGGCAGGCGCAATGCGGATGCCCCACCTGATCACACCCCTCTCCGTGCTTTCCCTCGCGCTGGCCCCGGTCGCGGCCCTCGCGCAGTCGGGCCCCGAGACGCCGGCCCCGAGCCCGGCGGCCTCGGTGTCGCAGCGCGTCGGACTCACGGACATCGCGGTCGAGTACAGCAGCCCCGGCGTGAAGGGCCGCAAGGTGTTCGGCGAGCTGGTCCCCTACGGCGAGCTGTGGCGCACCGGCGCGAACAAGGCCACGAAGATCAGCTTCTCGAAGGACGTCGTCTTCGGCGGCAAGGAAGTGAGCGCCGGCGACTACTCCGTGTTCACCGAGCCGACCGCCAAGCGCTGGACCGTCATCCTCAACCGCGACACCGAGCTGTGGGGAAACAACGGCTACGACAAGAAGAAGGACGCCGTTCGCGTCACGGTCGCGCCCACGAAGTCGCCCAAGCGCGAGCGCCTCACCTTCCTCTTCTCGGACACTTCGGACGACGGCACCCGCCTCGACCTCGAATGGGACGACGTGCGCGTCTCCATCCCGATCCGCGTCCACACCAAGGAGCAGGTCCTCGCGAGCATCGACGCCGCCGTCGGCAGCGCGTGGGCGCCGCACATGCGGTCGGCGCAGTACCTGATGGAGAGCGGCGGCGACCTGAAGAAGGCGCTCGGCTACGTGGACACGTCGATCGCGATCTCCGAGAACTGGCGCAACCAGTGGGTGAAGGCGCAGATCCTCGAGAAGATGGGCAAGAAGAAGGAAGCGGGCGCGCTCGCGAAGGCCGCCGCGAAGAACGGTGACGACAGCGGCGCGTTCAAGTTCTACAAGCCGCGCATCGAGAAGGCCGCGTCCGACTGGAAGTAGGGGCGACGCGGACCCGTCCGTGATCGAGGAGCGCCGTTGAGGATCGCCTACGTCTGTTTCTCCTCGTACGGCGGGAGCGGCGTCATCGCCAGCGCGCTCGCGCGCGGGATGGCGGACCGCGGACACGAGGTCCACGTCGTCTGCAGCGACCCCGAGCTCCACGAGCGCGCGCTCGGCGACGGCATCCGTCGCTGGCCGGTGCGCGCCGCGGAGTACCCGCTGTTCGAGCGACCGCTCTACGCGGTCGCCGTCGCGGCGGCGCTCGAGGAGGTGGGCCGCGAGGCGTCGCTTGATCTCGTTCACGTGCACTACGCCGTCCCGCACGCGACGAGCGCGTACCTCGCGCGCCAGATGCTCGGACCCGACGCGTTCAAGATCGTCACCACGCTGCACGGCACCGACGTCACGCGCGTCGGCGTGGAGCGTGGCGTGCGTTCCGTGAACCGCTTCTCGGTCGCCGCGAGCGACGGCATCACGGTGCCGTCCGCTTACCTGCGCGATGCCGCGCGCGACGTGCTCGCGCTCGGCGACCGCGAGATCGAAGTCATCGAGAACTTCGTCGACACCGATCAGTTCGCCCCCGCCGAACCCGACCGCGGCGCGATCGACGCGCTGTTCGCCGAGGAAGAGGCGGGCGCGCCGCTCCTCGTCCACGTCTCGAACTTCCGCCCCGTGAAGCGCGTGGTGGACACCGTCGACGTGTTGGCGCGGATCCGCGAACACCGGCCTGCGCGTCTGCTATTGATCGGCGACGGGCCCGACCGCGCTGCCGTCCAGGCGCGCGCACACGAGCAGGGCGTCGGCGGCGCCGTCGCGTTCCTCGGGACGACCGACGACGTCCCACGCTACGTCGCCGGCGCCGACCTGTTCCTGCTCACGAGCGAGACCGAGAGCTTCGGGCTCGCGGCGCTGGAGGCCCAAAGCTGCGGCGTCCCGGTCGTGGCCTACGGGGTCGGCGGCCTCGGAGAGGTGATCCGCGACGGCGAGACCGGCGCCCTCGCGAAGAGCGGTGACGTCGCCGCCCTCGCCGACGCCGCGCTCGCGCTCCTCGCCGACGACGACGCGCGGCGCCGCATGGGCGCGCGCGCTCGCGAAGACGTCCTGCTGCGGTATCGTCACGCCGCCGCGCTGGACCGCTACGAGCGCTACTACCGGCGCGTGTGTGGAGACGCCACGAAGTGATGAAGACGACTCTGTTCGCGGTCGCTGCGTTGTCGATCGCGTCCACGGCGAGGGGGAGCGAGCAGATGCACGCGGGGGCCCGAGAGGTCGCGCTCGCGCGGCTTGCGAACACCGGTCGCGTCCTGTACGTCGCGGCGCACCCGGACGACGAGAACACGCGCCTGCTCGCGTACCTCGCGAACGCCCGGCACTACGACGTCGCGTACTTGTCGCTCACGCGCGGCGGCGGCGGCCAGAACCTGATCGGGTCGGAGCAGGCGTCGATGCTCGGCGTGATCCGAACGCAGGAGCTCCTCGCCGCGCGCCGCATCGACGGCGCCCAGCAGCGCTTCACCCGCGCGCTCGACTTCGGCTACTCGAAGACCGCGGCCGAGACGGTCGAGACCTGGGGCCACGACGCGATCCTCGCCGACGTCGTCTGGGTGATCCGCAGCTTCCAACCCGACGTCGTGATCACGCGCTTCACCGAGCAGCCCCCGAATCACGGTCACCACACCGCCTCCGCGATCCTCGCGCGCGAAGCGTTCGAGGCCGCCGCGGATCCGAAGCGCTTCCCCGAGCAGCTTACGCGCGGCGTGAAGCCGTGGAAGCCCACCCGCGTGATGCAGAACGTCCCGCGCTGGGGGCGCAGCGACGATGAGGATCTCAGCGCCTACCTCGCCCTCGACGTCGGCGGCTACGACCCGCGCCTCGGTCAGTCGTACGGCGAGATCGCGGGCGCGAGCCGGAGCATGCACAAGAGCCAGGGCTTCGGTTCGGCCGGTGCGCGCGGGCCGATCCTCGAGTACTTCGAGACGATCGCGGGGTCCGCGCCGAAGAAGGATCTCTTCGACGGGATCGACACGTCGTGGCGTCGGGTCCGCGGCGCGCAGACCGTTCGAACCGCGCTCGCGGGCGCCGCGACGGCGCACGACTCCGAGAGACCGGAAGCCGCGGTGAAGCCGCTCCTCGCCGCGTACCGCGCGCTCGATCGCCTCGCTCGGACGGCGCCCGAACCGCGCGTCGTCGACGCGCGCGAGAAGACCGCGGAAGCCATCGCGATGTGCGCCGGGCTCTTCGCTCGCGTGACGGCGGACCGCCCCGAGGCGGCGCCGAAGCAGTCCGTCGCGCTCGACCTCGAGGTCGTCCTCCGGCGCTCGGTGCCGCTGAAGATCGAAGCCGTCGACTGGGGCGACGGCCCGGCGAAGCCCGCGACGAACCTCGAGGTGCATGCGCCGCGCAGCCTGAAACACAATCTCGCCATCCCCGCCGACGCGGCCGTCTCCGCGCCGTATTGGCTCGCGGCTACGCCCGAGGTCGGCCGCTACCGCGTCACGGACCCGAAGCTCATCGGGGAGGCCGAGGGCCCGCACGCCCGCACGGTCCGGATCGATCTGAAGAGCGGCGCGACCACGTTCACGTTGGAGCGCCCCGTCGAGTACGCGTGGACCGACCGCGTCCTCGGCGAGCGCACGCGTCGCTTCGTCGTGCTCCCGCCGGCGACCGTCACCCCGCTCGCGTCGCACGCGATGTTCCCGAACGGCGAGGCGCGCGAGGTGCGCGTCGCAGTGCGCGCGGCGAAGGACGACGTCGAGGCGCTCGTCGAGCTCGGCGCGGCGGCGCCGTGGACGGTGAAGCCGGCGCGGCACACCGTGAAGCTCGCGCGCGCGGGCGCGGAGCAGGTCGTCACGTTCACGGTGAAGGGGCCCGCGGACGGCGCGCCGGTCACCGTGCGGCCGACGGTCACGGTCGACGGCGCGAAGAGCGGCTGGCGCTACGACCTCGTCGACCACCCGCACATCCCGGTGCAAGCCGTCTTGCGGCCGTCGGAGTTGGAGCTCGTCCCGCTCGCGCTCGCGTCCCCCAAGGTGAAGGTCGGCTACCTCGCGGGCTCGGGCGATACGGTGGCGCAGAGCCTCGCGAGCGTGGGGATCGACGTCGAGGACATCGACGCGGACACCCTCCGGCGCGGTGACCTCGCGCGCTACGACGTCATCGTGATCGGCGTACGCGCGTTCAACGTGCGGACCGATCTCGTCGCGGCGCACCCGGCGTTGATGCGCTGGGTGGAGAACGGTGGCGCGCTGATCGCGCAGTACAACACGAGCAACCGTTGGGCGGTCCTCACCGACCCGGTCGGTCCGTTCCCGTTCGAGATCGATCGTGACCGCGTGACGGACGAGCGCGCGGCGGTCGCGATCATCGATCCGAAGCACCCGCTGTTCACTTCGCCCAATCGCATCACCGTCCAGGACTTCGACGGCTGGGTGCAGGAGCGCGGCCTCTACTTCGCGAGTAAGTGGGACCCGCGCTACGTCCCGCTGATGCGCATGCACGACGAAGGCGAGCCGCCGCTGGAGGGCGCGCTCCTCGTCGCGAAACACGGCCGCGGCACGTTCGTGTACACGGGCATCTCATTCTTCCGACAGCTCCCCGCGGGCGTCCCTGGCGCCTACCGCCTCTTCGTCAATCTGCTCGCGCTGGGGAAGCCGTGAGCGACGACGCGCCGAAGTCCACGCCCGACGCGCCTCCTCCGATCCTCGGGCGCTGGCGCAACGTCTACGTCCTGTTGGTGGTGCAGCTCGCGCTGATGATCGGCGTGTTCGCGGCGCTCACCTGGTGGGCATCGTGAGGACGCTCGACTGGGTCGTGCTCGTGGGGACGATCCTCACGATCGTCGCGTACGGCGCCTGGCGCACGCGCGGCACGCGCGACATCGAGGGCTACCTCAAGGGCGGCAGCTCGCTGACGTGGCCGACGATCGGCTTGTCGGTGATGGCCACGCAGGCCAGCGCGATCACCTTCCTCTCCACCCCCGGTCAGGCCTACGAGGACGGGATGCGGTTCGTGCAGTTCTACTTCGGGCTGCCGCTCGCGATGATCGTCATCAGCGCGATCTTCATCCCGCTGTACTACCGCCAGAAGGTCTTCACCGCGTACGAGTTCCTCGAGACGCGCTTCGACGTGAAGGTGCGCTGCCTCGGCGCGCTGCTGTTCCTCGTGCAGCGCGGGCTCGCGGCCGGCATCACGATCTACGCGCCCGCGATCATCCTCAGCTCGATCCTCGGGTGGTCGCTCTCCGGGACGATCCTCGGCATCGGCATCGTGGTCATCGTCTACACCGTCACCGGCGGGACGAAGATGGTGAGCCAGACGCAGAAGCACCAGATGGTCGTGATGATGTCCGGGATGATCGTCGCCGCGATCGTCATCGCGCACGATCTCTCGGACACCGTCTCGCTCCCGCACGCCGTGAAGGTCGCCGGGGCGCTCGGGCGGATGAACGTCATCGACGCCTCGTTCGACCTCGACAACCGCTACAACCTCTGGTCGGGCCTCACCGGCGGCTTCTTCCTCGCGCTTTCCTACTTCGGCACCGACCAGTCGCAGGTGCAGCGCTACCTCACCGGCCGCTCCGTGACCGAGAGCCGCCTCGGGTTGCTGTTCAACGGGATGTTCAAGATCCCGATGCAGTTCCTCATCCTCTTCATCGGCGTCCTGGTCTTCGTCTTCTACGTCTTCGTGAAGCCGCCGGTGTTCTTCAACCAGCCGACCATCGAGGCCGTCCGCGAGACGTCGCACGCCGCGCGCCTCGCCGAAGTCGAGTCGCGCTTCGACGACGCGTTCGACGCGCGCCGCTCCGCCGCGCTCGCGTACGTGGCTGCGCTCGAACGCGGGGGCGAAGAGGGCGCGAAGGCCGCGCTCACGGCTGCGGGTGAAGACGTCGCGCGTGTGCGCGCCGAGGCCAAGGCGCTCGTCGCCGAGGCGATCCCATCCGCCGAGACGAAGGACGCCGACTACGTCTTCATCTCGTTCGTGCTCGGCTACCTCCCGGTGGGCCTCGTGGGGCTCCTGGTCGCGGTGATCCTCTCCGCGGCGATGAGCAGCACCGCGAGCGAGCTCAACGCGCTCGGCTCCACGACCACGATCGATCTCTACCGCCGGCTCTTCAAACGCGACGCCTCCGACGCCCACGCGCTCGCCGCGTCGAAGCTGTTCACCATGATGTGGGGCTGCGTCGCGCTCGCGTTCGCGAGCTTCGCTTCGCTCCTCGACAACTTGATCGAGGCGGTGAACATTCTCGGCTCGATCTTCTACGGGACCGTGCTCGGGCTGTTCCTCGTCGCCTTCCTCGTGAAGCGCGTGACGGCGACGCCGGTGTTCGCCGCGGCGGTCGTCGCGCAGGGCGTGGTCGTGACGCTGTTCTTCACGTCGTCGCTCGGGTTCCTCTGGTACAACGTCGTGGGCTGCGGCGTGGTGGTGATCGTGTCGCTGCTCCTCCAGCCGATCCTCGGCGCGCGCGACACTACAGCGCCGCCGCGGTGAACGTGTCGCACTGCTCGAACGCGCCGCCCTCGAGGCCGCGCGAGAACCACCGAACGCGCTGTTCGGACGTGCCGTGCGTGAACGTCTCCGGGGCGACCGTCCCGCGCGCGCGCTTCTGGAGGCGGTCGTCGCCGATCGCGGCGGCGGCGCGCAGGCCCTCTTCGACGTCGCCGCGCTCGAGGAGCCCGCGCTTCGCGGCGTGGTGCCCCCACACCCCGGCGTAGCAGTCGGCCTGGAGCTCTTGGCGCACCGACAGCGCGTTCGCGTCGGCCTTGGCGAGTCCGCGCTTCTGGGCGTGGACGCGCGCGGAGACGCCGGTGAGCGATTGGATGTGGTGCCCGACCTCGTGCGCGATCACGTACGCCTGCGCGAAGTCACCGGGCGCGCCGAAGCGGCGCGCGAGCTCGTCGAAGAACGAGAGGTCGAGGTACACCTGGTGATCGCCGGGGCAATAGAACGGGCCCACGGCGGCGCTCTGGAGCCCGCACGCGGAGCTCACGCGGTCGCGGAAGAGCACGAGCTTCGGGTCCTGGTACGTCTTGCCCATGCGCGAGAAGAGCGCTCGCCACGTGTCTTCCGTGTCGGCGAGTACCACGCGCACGAACTCGCTGGCCTCGTCCTTCACCGGGGCGGCGGAGGGCGGCGCCGAGCTCTCGGGCGCCGAAGTCACCACCGACAGGAGCGTCGAAGGCTCGACGCCGAGGTACAGCCCGACCACGATCACGATGAGCGCGCCGAGGCCGCCGATCACGGGGCGTCGTCGGCCGCCGCCTCCGCGTCGATCCACGACGTTGCTGCTCCGGCGCCCGCCCTGCCACTTCATCGGCGCGGGATGATCGGCGACCGCTTCGGCGCGCGCAACCGGTGCGCCGCGCGCCCGCGCGAGAGGCCGAGCGCGCGGGGCTTCGGATCGCGCCCGAGGATCCGTAGGATGGGGGCGTGCGACGCGTCGTCGCGGTCGTCGGCCTCCTCGCCGCCCACGCCTCCTCCGCTTCGGCGGCGGAGTCCATTCGCGCGAATCGTCGCTGGGACGTGCTCGACGCGCCCGCCGCCGGCTCGAAGGGCCACCGCCGCGGCTTCGAAGAGGGCGCCGCGCGGCTCGGCGGTTGGAGCTTCGAGTTCGCGGGCGTGCGCGTCGACGCCGCGCTCCTCGAACACTTCGCACGCACGGACGAGCCCCTGAGGCGCGCGCTCCGGGAGCGCCTCGGTCAGGCCGTCGACGTCCGCGACTTCCTCTTCTTCCTCGACGATCTGTTGTGGGCGCGTCGCCGCGGCCGCATCGACGACGCGTACGTCCCGTCGGGTCGCGCGCGCACCGCGGGGATCCTGCTGCACCCCGATGACGTCTTCGACGACGACGCGCGTCGCTACGGTCGCCGCCGCCGGTGGTTCAGCGTCGCGGAGCGCCCCGAGAGCGAGCTTTGGATCGATGGCCGCCGCGCGCGCGTGCTCGGGCCGCTGTGGACGGCCGCGTTCCCGCAGCCGGAGACCGAGGGCGATCACCTCGACGCCCTCCGCGTCGAGAACCCGGACTTCGCCGCGCGCCTCGAGCACCTGCTCCGTCAACTCCGCTTGCAGGGCGCGGACGTCTCGATCAACTCGTCGGTGCGACCGCGCGAGCGCGGCTACCTGATCTACGGCGCGTTCGTGTTGAGTCGGTGTCGCTCCGCGAAGGCGGTGCGGTGGCGCATCCGTCAGCTCAATCGAATGCGCCGTCACCACGGATTGCGCGCCGCGGTGCGCTGGCGCCACCCGCGGGGCTGGCGTCACACGGTCTACAACGCGCGCCGCATGGCTGACGCGTACGGCGTGGTGTTCGCCACGCGCTGGGGCGCGCTGTACTCCGACCACTACGACGGCGAGGCGATCGACTTCACCGCGACGCGCCTCCCGCGTTGGCTCGCGCTCACCAGCTACGACGGGACGAAGCACCGCATGTTCGATCTGCGCGATCCCTCGGAGCCCCGCGACCTCAGCCTCACGCCGCGCCTCATCGCGTGGATCGAGGAGGCCTACGGGTTCGACAAGCTCGAGCGGGACTATCCACACTGGAACGACGCGCGCTGATACGCGCGCGTGAAGCTACTTCGCGCCGAGCGCGCGCGTGCCGTCGAGGATCCACACCACGCCGGCCTCCTCGAGCGCGACGATGTGGTCCTTCGCGCGCGCGACCTTCGTGAGCGGGCCGAGCTCGACGCGGCCGGTGAACTGCCGTCGCATCACGTCGTACGCGGAGAGGCGCGCGCCGTGGTGGACCCAGACGATCGGGCGCTCGTCGGGCGTGACCACGTGCATCGAAGCGATCGCCTCCTTGGGATCGAGGAGCGTCGTGACGCGCGCGCGCGCGACGTCGAGGATCCGTACCTGGTCCGCCGCCACGAAGACGAGGCCGCGGTTGGTGGCCGCGGCGAAGCGCAGGGGCGCGCCGTCGTGTTTGCCGCGGACGCGCTCCTCGCCGGTGGCCGCGTCGAGCACCACGAGCTCCTCCGCGAGGACGAGCACGACGGCGTCGCCGACGAGGTGCCCGCCCGAGACCGCGACCTCGAGGTTTCGCACGAAGCGCCGCTCACCGGTCGCTGCGAGTGGCGTCATTCGAGAATATAACGCTGCCATTTGCATACGTCGACAGTCTCGACGAGGAGGAGAAGAGGAAGAGCAACGTTGATGCGGGCGAGTTCGTTTACTTTGTCGTCGACAA
>JAUHYN010000182.1 GCA_030426505.1 bacterium
GCTCGACACCGCGCGACGCGGGCCCGGAGCGCGACGGCGGCTGCGGCGGAGGCACGCCGCAGCTCGCCACCGACCCTGCCGCGGTGCTCGTCTTCCACGAGGCGACGTCCGACCTCTTCGTCACCTACGAGAACGTGGGGACGGGCGCGCTCTGGTTGGAGTCCGCGGAGATCTTCCCCGACTCGGCGACGCAGGCCGGCGAGTTCACGATACCGGTGTGTACGACGGCGTCGTGTCCGCTCGACATCGTGCTCTGCGCGAACGAGACGTTCCAACTCCCGATTCACTTCGCGAACAGCGACGGCACGACGACGGACCACGCGGAGCTCGTAGTGAAGACCAACCTCGCTTCGGATCCGCAGCACACCCTCGAGCTCCAGGCGATCCGCGTGGAGTGCGCGCCGCCGCCGACGCCGATCATCGAGGTCGTCACGACCGCAGCGACGGTCGGCCAGCCCGTCGTCGCGCACGCGAACCTCTCGCTGCCGGGCGGTTCTCCCGGCACGCAGATCATCGCGTGGAACTGGCAGTGGCTGTTCGCGCCCCCGCCGCACCCGAACCTCCTGGGGCAGAACACCGCGCAAGTGACGTTCACGGCGTCGACCGCCGGCACGTACTTCCTCGCCTTGGAGGTTCAGAACGACTGCTTCATGTGGTCACCGAGAGCGGCGACCGAACAGATCAACATCGATCCGTAGCGCGGCGCGCGGAAAGCGTCAGTTACACGCGCAGCCGCCGCCGGCCCCCGCGGCGCTGCCGCCGGAGGAGGCCTCGCGGGACTCGAGGAAGGTCCGCTCGATCATCGCCTCTTCGATATCCGGGCCGCGGGTCATGACGTTCGTCGCCATGCGGCCGCGCTCCCACGCCTTCACGTTCACGCAGCCCGAGAAGAACGCGAGGAACATCGCGCTGGAGGCGGCGAGCGCCACCGCGCGGGCGCGGCGGGAGCGGAAGAGGAGGAGCATCGAGGCGATGATGCACGCGATCGCGGCGAGGAGCCACATCGGCGGGGGCTGCGGGCCCTTCGGCGTGGTCACCACCGGCGGGACCTCCGTGTTGTTCCACGGCGGGTTCGTCGGGTTGCAGGCCCCGTTGCCCTGCGGGCACACCGCGCGACGGAACTCCGCGACGTCGTCGTCGTACGAGTCGCTGTAACCGTCGCCGTCGACCACCGCGACGTAGAAGCGGATGCGCCCGTTCCCCGTGCTCGGCGCGGGGCTCGGCGCGGTCCAGAAGAAGTGCCACTCGACCGTGTTGAACGGTTGGCCCGTGTCCGGCGTGATGTCGCCGCCCACGTTCGCGACGATCGTGTCGCAGCTCTGGTCGCAGACCCACTCTCCGAACGGCGGGTTCACGTTCGGGTTGCCGAGGCGCCACCGGTGAAGGCTCATCGTCGTCGGGCCGCCCGCGAGGATCGCCGGCGGGTACGTCGCGCCGAAGCTGCACCCGTCCGAGCCGGTGTTGCACGCGCCCGGCGCGGTCGACGCCGAGTTGTTGTCGCTGTCGGCTTGGAGCGCGCCGGCGCCGTTGCCGTTGTAGTTCGCGTAGACGTTGTTCTCGTTCATGACCTCCGCGGTCATGAGGTTGCGGTTCTCCGCCGTCCGCGGGCAGTTCACCTTCTGCGCCGTCCCGTTCGGGTCTTCGTAGCTCCCGTTCGACGGCTGCCGGCCCTTGTGCTCGTTGAGCATCCGGACCGTCACCTTGTAGCGCGCGCCCGGCTGGTAGCCGTTCGCGAAGATGTCGTCCGCGACGAGCGAGCCGCCGTTGTCCCGGCGCACCGAGACCTGGATGCCGATGCGCTGGTTCGGCGGGATGTTCTGCGAGCCGAGGTGACAGCTCGTGCAGGTGATGCCGAGGCTCCGCGGCGATCCCGTCGCGAAGTTGCCGCCGGAGCCGCGCCACGGGCCGCGCGAGAACGGGCTGCCCCAGTCCCAGGCCATCGCGTTCGGGGCGACGGCCATCGAAGCGAAGAGAGAACAGGCGAGTACGAGCTTCTTCATCTTCGTCCTCCTCACCGCGCGCACGCGTTCGGGTCACAGGGGTACGTCGTGTCCGGCGGAGGCACGCACTGCGACGTGCTCCCTTGCGTACACTGCGGACACGTCCCGTTCAGCGTGTTGATCCCGAGCGCCGTCTCCGGCCGCGTGGGCAGGCCGAGGCCGCCGCAGTTCGCCGGGTCCGTCATCCCGTTCAGCCAACCGAGGATGGCCTGGTAGCGGACGTCGTTCGTGGACTGGAAGATGTCGTAGTTGTCGTGGACGTGACCGCGCGGGTCGCCCGCGAGCGGCTGCGTGAGCAGCTCGTTGTTGGTCGCGGCCGGCGCCTCGAGCGCGAACAGACGCGCGTTGTCGAAGTTGAACGTCCACTCCTGCGTCATCAGCGGGTCCGGCCCGCAGTTCGCCTCCGGGTACTGACCGCCGCCGTTGCAGTAGCCCGGGTTGAGCGGGCCGTCGTGGTCCTTGCCGGAGAGCAGCGGCGCCATGCGCTTGAGGTTGACCGCGAACGTCTGCAACCGACGCGTCGGGGTGTCCGTCGTGTGACAACCCATGTACGCGCAGCCGCCCTCGAGGATCGGCTGCAGTCGGCAGCGGAAGTAGTTCTCGTCGAGGTTCGGCAGCGCCGTCGTGGTCGGGCACGACGCGTCGCCGCACGTGCGCACCGCGGTACCGTTCGGCGTGGCCGGGAGCGCCCACGGCTGACACGACGTCTCGTCGCAATTCGTGTTGCACGCGCCGTTGCTGCACCCCGGCGGGCCGCAGTTCGTGTCGGTGAACGGGTAGTCGCACATCGACGTGCCCGCGTTGCACATCGCGCCGTTCGCGGAGAACGTGCGGCGCGTCGACGCGTCGATGCACGTGGGCGCCGGCGGCTGATCGCAGACCACGCCGGTGCCGAGGCACGAGCCGTCGCCCTGACAGGTGTCGTTCATCGTGCAGCTGTCGTTGTCGTCGCAGGCGGTGATGTTGGAATCCACCGTGTACGAACACGCGCCGGTCTGCTCGTTGCACATGCCGGGCACCGCGTAGCAGGGCGTCGGCGGCGTATCGCACGTGCGGTTCGCGCACGGGTCGGGGCACAGGCCCGCCATCACCGAGCCGCACATCCCGGGGCACGACACGGTCTGCTGCGTGTAGTTGCACGCCCCCATCGAGCAGCTGCCCTGCGGATCGAAAACGACCGAGGTGTCGCCGTCGCTGCACATCGGCGCGGGCGGCGTGTTGCAGGCCATCGGCGTGCCGGCGCACGAGCCGTCCGCGGCGCACAGGTCGCCCTGCGTACAGGCGTTGCCGTCGCTGCACGACTGACCGGGCGCGAGCGCGTAGCTGCACTGGCCGTCGCTGCAGGTCCCCACCGCGGCGTGGCACTGCGTGGGCGGCATGTCGCAGACGACGTTGCTGCAGGGATCGTTCGGGTCGTTGCCGCCGTCGCGGGTGTCGCCGATGCAGATGCCGTCGTTACACGGACCGTCGGGGACGTCGCGATCGGCGTTGCAGGCGACGCCGGCGGAACACAGCCACAACAGAGCGAGGAGTCTTGGAGCTTTGAGATGCATTTCGTGCGGACCTCGGGGGCGCGGAGTCGATGAGAGCGAGGGCTCCCACTACTCAAGACGGTGAAGGACCCGAGGTCAAGCGGTTGTCCGCCCCTCGGATAGAGGCCACGGCTACGCCGCGGGGACCGTTCGTTCGAGACACTCGACCAGCCAGTCGATCGACATCGCGTCGATCCGGGCCACGTTGTCGTAGAGGCCGCGATCGCGCAGGAGGGCGTCCACCTTGTCCCTTTTGCCAGGTCGGTAGTCGATCCCGATCACAGAGCAGCCCTGCGAGAGCGCGAAGATGTTGGCGTGGAAGCGCATCGCGATGACGGCGTCGATCCGGCGGAGCAGCGCGACCACGCCGTCGAGCGTCGCGTCGCCCTCCCAGACGCGGAAGTCGACGTCGCTCCTGAGGTGCCGCGCCAGCCGATACGCGCTCTTCAGATCGGACGAGCCGAACTGGATCGCGTTCATCGGATAGTAGACGTATCGGACCTTCTTCCGACGGGCCTTCGAGAAGATCTTCATCGCCTCCGCGAGCCGCTCCTCGAAGCGCCGCTCCACGAACCGCGTGTACGAGTCGCGCTGCGCGACCGGGACGCCGGTCGTGAACAGCGGACGAATCGGGCGGAGGTTCAGCCCGACCACCTTCGCGTCCTCGCGATCCGCCAACAACCGATCGACCCACACGCGGTCCTCGTCGGGGAGGCGGCTGAGCTGCTTGCCGCGCGACGCGAGGTAATCGAACGCCGGGTCGTGCCCGAGCTCGGGCGACAGGCCGTCGAGGATCGAGCACTCCTGATCCGCCGCCGTCCGAATCGAGATGCGGTTCGCCGCCAACACGATCTGACGACCGACCCACTCCGAAGGCTTGCGCTCGAACGGCCCCGCGCCGATCCCCTCGAGCACGATCGGCTTGTCCTGCTTCTTCGCGAGCGAGATCGCGTACAGGTGACGCACGAGCTGCTTCGGCAGATCCATCAGCGGCCCGCCCGCGTAGACCACGCCGTCCGTCTCGCGCACCGCGGCCTCGATGCGATCGTGTTCGTACAGCTCGACGCGCAGATCCACCGGCGTGTCGAGCAACCCGACCAAACGCCGCGTGTGATCCGGGCGCTGCGTCATCAGGATCCCGCGCTTCGTCCCGAACTTCTCGTGCGCGCGCAACAGCACGCCACCGAGGATCGCCGCGTCGCCGATGTGCTCGCCGCCGTACGCGCCGATCAGCGTGATCGACTCGAGTTGCGTCCCCTCCGCGAGCGGCGGCGCCGCGCGCTCGCCCGCCATCCGAACGCGCGACCACACGCCGAGCGCGCGCTGCCCGTCGAGCAACACGCCGCCGACGTCCTTCACCTGATCGAACAGGCGCTCGCGCTCCGCGGGCGCGTCCTCGACGACGAGATCGCGCTCGTCCTCCACCGTCGGGAAGTTGCCGATCTCGAGCCCCGCCTCGGTGAGGTGCGCGACGGGGCGCGCCCCCGCGGGCCGGCGCGGACCGACGCCATCGACGACGCCGAGCAGGAAGCGGTGGTAGGCCGTGCGCTTCGGCGCGTACGCATCGACCTCTTCGTCGAGCAGCCGATACTTCAGGAAGTCGCGCACGAACAGCTGCGCGTCCTCGTCGAGCGCCGCGTCCTCGAACGACCAGCCCGGCAACGCCCAAGCCGGCGCGAGCCGCGGGTCCACGCGCTCGTCCTGCGCGAGGGAGAAGATCCCTTCGAGCCGGAACACGAGCGGCGCGATCAGCGGGACGATCCACCGGATCGCGACGCCGCGCGTGCGGAGCGTCTTCGTGAGCTCGAACGGGAGCGCCTGGGTGCGCTTGGCGAGCGCGTCGAAGGCGTCGGCTTTCCGATCGAGGACGAACGCGACGACGAGCTCGAGATCCTTCGCGGCCGCCCGCCAACCGAGCGCGACGTCGAGGTCGAGCGCGTCCGAGACTTCGCCGAACTGCAGCTCGATGCGCGCGAGCCGAGGGAACGCCGCGCGGAGATCCGAGATCGCGGAATCGACCGCTTCGACCTCGGGCCGCACGAGCGCCACCGAGGTGATGTCCGCGAGGCGCCGGTCGGCGAGGCGCTTCGAATCGGGCCGCCCTTCGACGACCAGGTGTCGGGCCTGCGTCGCGTCCACGAGGCGGCGGTACGGCAATCCGGACCTGGTGTCCAACCCCATTCGACCGTGCCGCGTCCCGTGGTATGGGCGGTGCGTGATCGTCAAACCCAGTGGGAGCTGGCTGGCTCTGCTCTTCTCCTGGCGGGGCAGCGTCATCGCGTCGATCTGGCTCCGCCTCGTCTTCGTGTTCGCGATCTCGATCGTCGTGGAAGAGGTCCATCGCCGCGGGCTCGTGCCGGCCCGCATCACGCTCACGCCCCTACCTTTCACCCTCATTGGGCTCGCGCTCTCCATCTTCCTCGGGTTCAGGAACAACACGAGCTACGACCGCTTCTGGGAGGGCCGCAAGCTGTGGGGGCGCGTGGTGAACACGTCGCGCAGCCTCACGCGTCAGATCCTGACGCTCGTCCACTCCGACGACCCCGATCAACGGCGGCGCCTCGTGTACCGGCTCATGGGCTACGTGCATGCGCTCCGGCTGCACCTGCGCGGAGAGAAGGACTTGTCGGAGCTCGCGCCGTTCGTCGGCGCGGAGCGCGCGAAGGCGCTGGAGTCCGAGACCAACCCACCGATCGCGATCCTGCAGGACTTCGGCGACGAGTTCTCCGCCGCGTGGCGGAGCGGGCACGTCGACGCGTTCCACCTCCCGGTGCTCGAGGCGAGCCTCACCGAGTTCGCGAACATCCAGGGCGGCTGCGAGCGCATCCGCGCGACGCCCATCCCGACTTCGTACACGGTGCTGATGCACCGGATCGTGGAGCTGTACTGCCTCGGGCTCCCGTTCGGGATCGTGGAGGCCGTCGGCGTCGCGACCCCGCTGGTGGTGCTGATGATCGCCTACGCGTTCCTCGCGCTCGACGCGATCGGCGACGAGATCGAGGACCCGTTCGGCACCGACCCGAACGACCTCCCGCTGTCGCAGCTGTCGCGCATGATCGAGATCAACCTGCGCGAGCGGCTCGGAGAGACGGACCTCCCGCCGCCGGTCGTGCCGGTGGACGGAGTGTTGTCGTAGCTTCGTCGAAGCCCCGAGCGCGCTCCGCTCAGATCACCGGGAGCGCCGGGTGCCGCTTCGGGAGCGGGCCGAGCGGCTTCGCGGCCTCGGCGTAGTCGACCTTCATCGACTCCGGCAGTGGCTCGACCTTCTCCCAGACCTTTGCGCCGACCATCGCCTTCGCGAGGTGCTTCGGCTGGAAGGTGATGCTCGGCCACATGAAGATCTCGTTCGTGCAGTAGCACTCCTTCGCGGCGATCGACGCGCGCAGGCGGCGCGTCTGCTCGGCGTGCCAGATCTCGCGGAAGGTGTTCTTGCGGAGGTTGCCGATCGGCGGGTGCTGCTCGCACAACCCGACGTCGCCGTTCGCATGCACGACCGCCGACAACACGCCCGCGCGGCACGGGACGAACTGCTGCTGACGCTCGATCGACTTCACCTTCACCCACTGCAACATCGGCTCGACGATCGAGCCGTAGCGGCTCTCCTCGCGCGGCTTCCACAGGCGGCGGATGTACTCGTACAGGTCCTGGTACTCCTCGAGGATCGGGCCCTGGAGCGTCGGGTCCTTGCGGTCGCCGCGGATGATCGCGAGGTTGTGGTGCATCATCTGAGGGCAGCGATCGAAGAGGAACGTGGTGAGCCGTTTGATCTCCGCCATGTTGGTGTGGGTGGCGGTCGAGATCGCGTGGATCTGGAGGCGGGGGTCTTCCTTCTGCAGCTCGGCGAGCGCGTCGTACGTCTCCATCGCGCGCTTGAACGAGCCCTTCGACACGCGGAACTCGTCGTGGAACTCCGGCATCCCGTCGAGCGAGATCTCGATCCCGAACAGGCGGAGGCTCGGCTCCTTCAACACGTCGCGCACCGCATCGATCGTGCGCTCGGTGAAGTACGCGTTCGTCGGCGTGTAGATCTCTTTGACGCCGTTGTGCTGGATGAACTGCCGGCACACCGTCGCGAACTCCTTGCGGAGGAACGGCTCACCGCCGGAGAGGTTCAGGTTCTCGATCGGCCCGAGCTCCTCGGAGAGCGCAACGAGCTCGTCCAGCGAGAGGTCGTCGCGCTGGTTGAGGTTCTGCCAGTAGAAGCAGTGCTCGCACTTCATGTTGCAGATCGAGTTGATGAACAGGATCAGGAACGGAGGCGTCTTCACCTCCGGGATCGCGAGGTTCTGCCAATTCAATCGCGCGTGCTTCGCGACGCGGCTCAGGACGGACTCCACGAAATCGAGTCAACCTTCTGCCTGACAACCTGTCAAACGCGAGATGCAGCGCGGCTCGAACACGCGTCTCAGAGCGGTTTACGCGCAGACGAGACCTTCGACTGTGCGACCCGCACGCCGTTCTCGTACTTCTCGGCGCCCTCGGGCGGGACCGCGCCGCTGAGGTCGTACAGGACGAGGATCATGTCGTAGGCCTCGACGCGCGAGATCTCGCGGCCGCCGTGGCGCTCGAGGTAGCGCGGGATGAACTTGCTGAGCGCCTCCTCGGTCCGCCCGACCTTGTTCGGATCCTTGCTGCCTTCGTAGGTCGACAGGATGAACCAGACGCGCGGGCGCCCGAAGAGCGTCTCGGCGATCTTGGGGAGGTGGATGAAGCGCCCCTCGTCGTCGAAGCGGCGCGGGTCGTAGCGCCCGACGTAGTCCTTCGCGAGCCCGTACTTCGGTCCGTAGTGATCGTAGATCGTCGCGAGGCCCGACCCCGCGAGGAAGACCGGCTCGCCCGGCTCGCGCTGGGCGCCCAGTTCGGCCGCGAGGTCCTCGAAGTCCACGCCGCTGATCGGGTACACGATGAAGTCGAACGACTCTTCCAGCCGCGGCATCGAGACCGTGAGGAGACACGCGAGCGCGGCCACGCCGCCGATCCACGCGCGGCGTTCGATCATCGCGGCGAGGCCGACCCCCATCAGTACGACCATCGCAGGGACGCCGAACATCAGCAGGCGCTCGAGCGCGGGGTACTTGTGGAGCATCGACGCGAGGAGGCAGAGCAGCGCCGGCCCGACCAGGAGGATCAGCATCTGCACGCGGCGACGCGCGACGGCGACGACGAACCCCGCGAAGCCGATCGCGCCCGCGAGGTACTTGTGCGCGAACCCGCCCGGGTCCTGGAACGTGTACAGGTAGCGCCCCACGTACCAGCGGAGGTCCGAGAGATCTTTGGGCGGGAACGGCGCGAAGCCCGGGTCCCAGTAGACCGACGCGCCCTTCGAGGTCGCGACGGAGCTCTGCACGATCACCGCCTGGTAGTGAACGGCGAACGCGCCCACCCACAGCACGCCGACCGCGGCGATGACGCCGATGCGGCGGAGGTCTCGGCCGTTCGTCCACGCGTCGTGGAGCAGCGCAGCGCCGCACGCACCGGACACGAACAACGACGGCAACGACAGGCAGCCCGCGAACGCGCCGAACGCGATCAAGACGAACCACCGCACGCGGTCGTGGCGCGCCTCGAGGACGCGGAGCGTGAGCCACACGAGGATGCCCGCGACGGCGGCGTCGATCGCGTACGGCTTCAGTTCGGCGGCGTAGTAGGTGAGGTTCGCCGAGCACGCCATGAGGAACATCGCGACGAGCGCAGCGACCGGCCCCGCGAAGCGGCGCGCGATGGGATACACCACGAGGAGCGCGACGACCGAGCCGGCGAACGGGAACATTCGGAACCCGAGGTCCGACGCGCCGAATAGGACGGTCGTGAGCTTGATGCCGGCGAGCACGCCCCAGGGCGCGACCTGCCGGTAGACGAACGGGCGCCCCAGCTCGAGGAACCCGCGCGGCTCGATGTTCATCGCGAGCGCGGCTTCGTCGCCCCAGAACGCCGGCCGGTACCAGAGCTGACCGAGGCGCGCCACGAGCCCGAAGACGAGGATCGCGACGAACAGGGCGATCTCGACGCGAGGCCTCGCCTCGAGCCAACGCCGAACATCGAATGGCCTGTCGCTCACCAGCATGGGGTTCGCCGGACGAATCGCGCGCCGTACAGAGATGCTACGACCCGGGGGGACGAATTCTGACACCCGCCCCGGGGGCTGTCGATGATCCGGAGGTCAGGAGTTCGGGCTAGAGTCGGCATCCTGTGTCGGATCCCGCTTCCTTCGTCGACCCGCGTTCGCTCGACGCACCGTCTCTCACACGCCTCGCCCGGCTCCACGCCGAGGCCATGCCGACCAGCCTCCTGACCCGCCTGGGCCCTCGAATCGTGGATCGGTTCTACGCGCGGTTGGGCCAGATCCCCGAGCTCGTCGCGGTCGCGGCCGTCGCGGACGGCGCGCCGCAGGGCGCCGTGGTCGGGACTCCCCGACCCGACGAGGCGTTCGACGCGGTCGCCCAACCCTTGTGGCGCTTCGGCGCACACGTTCTCCGACACCGCCCGCGGATGGTCGCCCAACTCGCGTGGTCGAAGCTGCGCCCCGCCCACGCCGTCGCGCGCCCGCCGGGGAGCGTGGAGCTCTTGTACATCTTCACGGATCGCGCGGCGCGCGGGCGTGGGATCGGGCGCGGGCTCGTCGAACAGTTCGTGGAGGCGGCGCGGCGCCACGGGGCCTCGGCCGTCACGCTCAGCGTCGAGGTCGACAACGCGCCGGCCATCGCGCTGTACGAGCGAACGGGCTTCGTCATCAGCGCGGCGCGCCAACGCGAGGGCCGCACGCTGTGCCACCGCATGACCTTGACCCTCACGCCGCCCGACTCGACGATGCCCGCGACGCCGTGAAGTACGCCGCCGTCAACATCAACTTCGACTCGCTCGGAGAGGCGTACGGCTTCCCGACCGACTACCGCGACCCGTCGTTCCACGAGATCGCGGATCGCTTCTTCGCGATCGCCGACAAGTACGGCTTCAAATACAGCATCTACATCATCGCCAAGGATCTCGAGCGCCCCGAGAACCGCGCCGCCGTTCGGCGCTGGGCAGAGATGGGCCACGAGATCGGCAACCACACGTACCACCACCGCGTGAACCTCGGCGCGCTGTCGAGCGCGCAGCTCGACGAAGAGATCGGCCGCGCGCACGGGCTGATCGGCGAGACCACCGGCGTCGAGCCGACCGGGTTCATCGCGCCGGTCTGGGCCACGTCACAGCGCGTGCTCGAGAAGTTGATCGAG
>JAUHYN010000183.1 GCA_030426505.1 bacterium
AGAAGTCCGAGACGGTGAGCAGCTTCATCCGCCACAGCGGCGCGGCGAAGAACATACCCGCGACCATGAGGCACACGCCCGTCCCGAGCGGCTCGAGCGCCGCGGCGCGCATCCCCTCGGTGCGGACCTCGTCGGCGGCGGTGAGCATCGTGCCCGCACCGAACCAGGTCGCGAGGAGCGTCGCCCAGGCGAGGGAGAGCGGCAGGCGGCGACCGGCGACGAGGAAGTCTTCTTCGGTGGCGATCTTGCTCTGCGCGAAGAACGCGAGCGCGTACATGCCGACCACGTAGAGCGCGAGCGTAATGCCCACGACCCCGGCGAGATCCTGCGGGTCCGTCATGCGTGGAGTTCCCGAGCCCCGGCGTTCACGACCGGCCTTGGTTTAGGGCGCATCGGTCCCGGTGTCCATCGCGAGGTCAATCCGCGAGGGGATCGTCTTCCCATGCGGGCAACATCGACAGCTCCGTCCGAAGCGCCTCGGAGATGGGGAGCTTGTAGTGGTCGAAGAACGGGACGAGGTCGCGACCGAGCGCCTCGCTGAAGAAGCGGACGAGCGTGTCGACCTCTGCCTGTGGCGTGCGAGGCACCTCGGATGCGGGGAGATCGCGATAACGGCGGAAGATCTGCTTCAGCGTATCCCAGCCGCCACCGTGTTCCTGAAGGAGGAGCCACATGTCGAGACCCGACTCGATGACCTGCCAGTCGCTCGCATCGTACGGGACGTCGCTCGCGAAGTAGCGCGCTCTCGCCACCGCCCGCGACGCGGGATCGGCGAGGTTGCCGCAAGCCATCTTGTCGAGGCCGAGCACCACCTCGCACGCGTGGACGACGTGGATATTGCACGTCACCTCGCTCCACGCGCCGGGGAACGTCCACGCGTCCTCTTGGAAGTTGTGCCCCAGCTCGTGGAACGGCCCCCAGTGCTCGCCGCCCCCGCTCATCAGGAGCGGGAGGTCGAGCACCTCTTCCGTCCAGTCCTGCGTGATGTGGATCGGGAAACCGGAGTGCGCGCCCCACGACTCCCAAGGATCGAACGTGAAGCGCTGCGGGTACTTGTTCGGTCGCTCGCTCGGCGGCTGACCAACGAGTTCGGCGTGCGCGAGGACCGAGTCGCGCCAGAGCGTCGCGAGACCTTCGGCGTCCGTGACCGTCGCGAGCACGCGCGTCTCCGCGTCGATGTGGAGGACGTCCGTCCAGATCTCGCCCATCGGCGCGTGACGCGTCGCGAGCTGCTCGACCCAGGCATCGTTGGTCGTCACGCCCAGCTCGAACACGGGCGCCTCGATCACGCCCTCGAACGTGACCTCGGTCGGCCCGAGCGCGACGCCACCGCCCACCTCCACGAAGACGAGTCCACCGAAGGGCGATCCGAACGACGTCGTCTCGCTGAGCAACCGCCCGACCGTGAGTTGTCCGAAGCGCCCGAACTCTTCCGGGTTGGCCCATCCCACGTTCGGCATGGGTGTGTCGTTCCACGAGCCGATGCGCACTCGGAGTCGTTCCTCGCCGATCCCCGCCGGCGCGCGGACGGTGATCCGCTCGCCCGGAGGCGCGTAGAGGCCGGTCGGTCGCCACGGCGTCCCGCCGGAGGTGAAATCGAGGACGACCGTGCGCGTGACGCGCTCCGCGGTGTCGGGGACGACGCCCGGATAGAGTCGCGAGGACGGGTGGACGCCGACCTGCTCCACAGGGAGCGACTGCGCGACGACGTAGTCCGCGCAGACGTGCAGGTCGGCTACGGGATCCTCGAGTCACACGTGATGGGCCGTGGGTCCGATCTCGATCGGCCCGCGCACCCGATCCAAGGCCTGCTTCGCCAACGCGTACCGCGAGGTGGCATGCATCTTCGTCTTCCCGATCGCGAATGCGTGGCGCCGCGCGGTGCGGACCAGCTCGTCGCCGAGGCTCGGGGCGAGGCCGAGCACGCTGCGCGCGGCGGCCTCGACCATCGCCGTCGCGGTGTGGTCACGAGCGCTCGACGCCGAGAGCAGTGCGGGCGTCGTGTTCGGATCACCCGTCGCGTCGGCCACGCCGATGCCCGCCCACGCCGCGACGCGCGCCGCGAGGAACTCGTCCGGCGAGTGCTGGGTCGTGAGCCAGTAGAGCCAGTTCCGCATCAGGACCAACACACTCCCGCCACGCTCGACGTACGCGCGGACGACGGCCGACTCCGCTTCGAGTCGTTCGGGATAGCCGGACCCGTCGAGGACGAGGAGATCGACGCCATCGAGCGACCCCTCGGTGATCTCGGGCAGCGCCGTCCCTGCGTAGCCCATCGCCTCGACGGCCGCGCGCCGCCGCGGCCAGTACGCGACCACCGGACTCGCCGCGTCGCGTGCGAGCCACGCGAGCCCGCGGGACAGGAGCGCCTCCCACGCGTCGTCCCCGGAGTCGTTCGACAGCGGACGGAAGCCACCGACCGCGAGCAATCGCGAGGCCCCTGCGGTACCGGCGGCCACGAACGAGAGATCATCACCGCCGACGAGCACGCGCGCTTGCGCGCCGAACACGAAGAGGGGCTCGAGTTCCCCGTCGGGCGTCACCACGCCACCCACCTCGTTCGGCGGGACGAGGCGGTCGAACGGAACCGATTCGTGCGCGGGCTCGACGCCCCACAGTTGCTCCGGCGCGTCGTCGCACGGCGCGGTGTCGAGGGTGACGCGCAGGCAGACGCGCGCGCCGTCGACGAGTGCGTTCCAGCGGAGCGCGTCGTCGAGCACCCACTGGGGCGCGCCGTCGCAGTCGAGCTGCCCACCGCCACCGAGACAACCCGAGTCGGCGTGGAGTCGCCGGTCGTCGGGCGACCACGTGAACGCCGTCGCGCGATCGCAGGGCACGAGCCGGAGGCCCGACGCTTCGACGGCCAGGCACTCGCCGATCCGGTTGCCACTGGGGATCTGGATCGCGCCGAACCGGACGGCGTCCAGGAGGCCGGGGTGAGGTCCCGGGAGCGCGACGGACGAACCGGCGTCCCGGTCGACGACACCGGCGTCCCGCGCGACGGACGCATCGCGCACCGACCCCGCATCGGCCGGCCCGCCGGGCGGACCACTCGGGCGTTCCTCGGCGCAGGCGACGGACACGAGGACGAGGGGGATGAGTCGTTGGAGGCGCAGCGCAGCGATGACCAGGTGAGGATCCGAGAAACGCGAGCCGTGGACAACCCGACCGCTCCCAACTGTGGGGCGCGTCGACGCGCTACGGATTGCCGCGTCGTGTCGAACCGCTCTACACCGCTCTCGCTTTGCGTACCGTCGCGCGCCTCCGCACGATCCTCGGCGCCTCGCGTCGTCCGATCTCGTCGGCCGTGTGCCTCGGGCTCGTGGCTTCGTTGATCGCGTGCGGGACGGAGCATCCACCGCCCGCCGCTTCTTCGGACGGTGGCGCCGCGAACGACGCCGCGATCGTCGGCGACGGCGGCGCACGGACCGACGCTGGCAATACGCGAGACGCCGGCATCGGCGACGCGGGCACGAGCAGTACGGCGGCGACGTGCGTCGTCACGCCCACGACCGTGCAGTGTCCGTACGACACGACGGAGTATCGCGTGGGCGTCACGACCCTCACGGATCGTCGCGTCCACTTCGCGCACCCCGCGGCGCCCGCGCCGGCCGCAGGCTACCCGGTGGTGCTCTTCTTCCAGGGCTCGTTCTTCTCTTCGGATCGCATCTGGTCCGCCGAGGAAGGCGACGCGTTCGGCGCGCTCGAGCTCGCCCGCACGCTCGCGGATCTGTTGGACCGCGGCTACGCGATCGTCGCGCCCGAGGCCCACGTCCGCGGCAGCACGTTCTGGGACACGAACGTCCCGCCCTTCTCGCTCGCGTGGAGCACCTCGTCGGATCACCGCTTGATGGAGCGCTTGTTCGAAGCGATCGAAGACGGCGAGCTCGGCGACCTCGACCCCACGCGCCTCTACGCGACCGGCATCTCGAGCGGCGGCTACATGACGAGCCGCATGGCCGTCTCCTACGAGGGCCGCTTCCGTGCGCTCGCCGTCCACTCCGCTTCGTACGCGACGTGCAGCGGTCCCCTCTGCGTGGTGCCGAACGACCTCCCCGCCGACCACCCGCCCACGCTGTTCCTCCACGGCGAACAGGATCGCATCGCGCCGCCCGACGAGATGCGCGAGTACGCCGAAGCGCTCGAGGACGACGGCGTCCCGGTCCGCGTCGTCACGACGGACGACGGCCACGAGTGGATCGCGCCGGCGGTGACCGAGGTCGGGGACTGGTTCGACGTGTACCGGTGAATCAGGACGCTGGCGCGTCCGCCGCGAAGAGGCGCTCCAGCCCCTCTTCCGTACTCACCACCGGGTCGTAGCCGAAGTCGCGCGCGGCCTTCTCGTGCGAAAAGTAGTGCGACGTCCCGAGCATCACCGCAGCCATGCGCGTGAGCGGGGGTTCCTTCTGCACGCCGAACGTCCGGTAACCGAACTCGAGCGTCGCGCCGATCGCCCACGCCGCCTTGAACGAGACGTTCTTCTTCACGGGCGGCGCCTTCATGCCTTCGAGCACGCGCCCAATGAAGTCCCAAAGCACGACCGGCTCGGACTGGCCGAGGAAGTAGGCCTGCCCCGAACACGGAGTCTTCGGATCCGCGAGGGCGTCGCCGAGTTGCACGTGCGCGGAGACGACGTTGTCGATGTACGCGACGTCGACCTTGTTCGTGCCGTCGCCGACCTGCGCGATGGTGCCCTTCTTCGCGTTCTCGACGAGGCGCGGCGCGATGTGCGGATCGCCGGGGCCGAAGATGAAGTGCGGCCGGATCGCGGCGACGCGCAGTGACGCGTCGCTCGCGCCCAACGCGAACTTCTCGGCCTGCGCCTTGGTCGGCCCGTACGAGGAGAGGTACCGCTTCGGATACTCGATCGACTCGTCGGCCATCGCCGGGACGCCCTCGTCGCCGATCACCACCGAAGGCGTGCTGGTGTAGACGAGGCGCTCGACGCCCGCCGCGCGGCATGCCTCGACGATGTTCGTCGTGCCGCCCACGTTGATCGACTCGTACTCCGAGTACGGGCCCCAGTAGCCGATGCGCGACGCCGTGTGGAACACGACGTCCACGCCCGCGACGGCGCGGTCGACGGCGGCGCGATCCGTGACGTCGCCCTGCACCGCCTCGGCGCCCATCGCCTCCACGTCGGGGTACTTGCTGCGCGCGAAGATGCGGACCTCGTCGCCGCGCTCGATGAGGCGCTTCGTGAGGTTGCGGCCGAGGAAGCCGCCGCCGCCGGTGACGAGCGCTTTCAATGCCCGACCTTCTTCCGCGCCCAGTCGGTCAGGTCCTCGCGACGGATCTTCGCGTTGTGCCGCGCGTCGACCGGGAACGACGGGTGGAACAACAGGTCCGCGATCGAAGCCGTCAGCGGGTTCGCCGCGCCGAGCGCGAGTAGCTCCTGCTTCAGCGCCTCTTCCTCCGCCGCGCCCTGCGGGCGTTGGTCGGGGTGGCACTCCACGATGATCACCGGCCGCTGCGCGCCGGGCGCGCCGAGGCCGACGAGCGCCGTGCGGTACACGCGCGGGTGGGTGTTGAAGATCGCCTCGCAGCACACGGTGAACAGCGTGCCGTCCATCGTCTGTACGCGGTGGCTCTTGCGGCCGCAGAACCAGAGGTTGCCCTCGGCGTCGAGGTACCCGACGTCGCCCATCCGGTGCCAGTTGCGGTCGTCGCCGCGCATCTTCGACTTCGCGTCGTCCTTCTCGCGCTTGAAGTAGCCCTGCGTGGTCACGCGGCTCTTCACCGCGATCTCGCCGATCTCGCCGGGCGGGAGGACCT
This sequence comes from bacterium, assembly GCA_030426505.1. GTDB lineage: Bacteria > Myxococcota > Kuafuiibacteriia > Kuafuiibacteriales > Kuafuiibacteriaceae > JAUHYN01. Next base: position 5,776 of record JAUHYN010000183.1, read on the forward strand.
CCGCGTCGTCGAAGCGCTCGATCGGGCCGTCGTCGATGCGGATGATCGCGAGGCGACTGTTCGCGATCGGCTTCGCCACGAACGTGCCCTTCCCCTTCGCGGTCTCGGCCGCGACGCCGCGCGCGAGGATGTCGCGCCCCGACGGCAACGTGATCGGCAGGCACTCCGTCGCGCCGTACGGCGTGAAGATGTCGGCGCCCTCCGGGATGATCTTCACCAGCCGCTCGAGCAGGTCCGGCGCCGCCGGCGCCCCCGCCATCAACACCCGCCGCAGGCTCGACAGCGTCACGCCGTTCGCCTCGCAGTAGCCCGCGACGCGGTGCCAGAACGCGGGCGAACCGAAGGCGTACGTCACGCCCTGGTCGCGCACGGCCTCGACGATCTTCGCGCCGTCCACGAAGGCCGGCTTCGTCGCGTCCATGTCGGGGACCAACACGGTCACGCCGAGCGCCGCCGAGAACAGTGAGAACAACGGGAACGCGGAGAGGTCGACCTCGCCGGGCTCGATGCCGAAGTCGTCTTCGAAGATCTGTACCTGCGCGTCGAAGATGCCGTGCGTGTAGAGCACGCCCTTCGGTGCGCCGGTGCTGCCGCTCGTGAACAGGATGGCGGCGAGGTCTTCGGACTTGGTCGCCGCGGTCTCGAAACGCCCGCGACCGGCGCCCGCCTTCACGACGTCCTCGAGCGTGTGCCCGCCCCAGAAGAGCTTCTTGCCGACGGTGACGTTGAGCTTCACCGACGAGAACGCCTTGCCGTATAGCGTGCGCGCCACGTGGCCGCGCGGGATCGCGACGAAGGCCTCCGGCTCGACTTCGGAGATCGCGCCGAGGACGTTCGTCTTGCCCATCGCCGGATCGATCATCACGGGGACCGCGCCCACCCGGAACAGCGCGAACGTCAGCCCGAAGAACTCGAGCGACGGCTTCACCATCAGCAACGTCCGCATCCCCGGCTGGAGGCCGAGCTGCACGAGCCCGTGCGCGTACGTGTCGATCGTCTCTTCGAGCTGCGCGAACGTGAGGTGCGCGTACGTCCGGCGCCCGCCGCGATCGTAGCCCTCGGGCACGACGACCGCGCGCTGGTGCGGGTAGCGGCCGGCGAGGTTCCTCAGGCGGTCGGCGATGTTCAGCGGAGGCGGGACCAAGTTGGGCACTGCGGTCACGACGAGGCCTCCATGAATCTCTGCATCAGCGGGACGATCCGCTCGTGGGCGTCCTCGAGGACGTAGTGGCCCGCGTCTTCGAAGTAGTGCGCCTCGGCCTTGGGGAAGCGGCGCTTCCACTCCTCGAAGAACTGATCGTTGAAGCAGAAGTCCTGCGCGCCCCACGCGATCATCATGGGGTGCTCGGCGAAGCGCGCGAGGCTGTCCCCGATCTCCGCGAGCACCGGGTACGTGGGGTGCGTCGGGTTCATCGGGATGTCATGCACGAACTTCAGGTTCGCGACGCGGCTCTTCCACGAGTCGTACGGGCCGAGGTAGCCGGCCTTCACCTCTTCGGTGAGTCGATCCTTGTGGACCACGCAGCGCACGAGCGCCGCGCGCGCGAACGCGTTGAGGCCGCGGATCATCAACGCGCCGAACCCGGGGATGCGGCAGATGTCGATCGAGAACGGGATGCGCTCGGCGAGGAACGCCGCGGTGTTGAACACCACGAAGCGCTTCGGGAGCTCCGGCCGGCGCACCGCGAGGCCCATCCCGATCGCGCCGCCCCAGTCGTGGACGACGATCGTGGCCTCTTCGATCCCGAGCGCGTCGACGAGCTTCTCGACGTTGCCGATGTGTTGCTCGAGTCGGTATCCGAAGTCCTGCGGCTTGTCGGAGAGGCCGCAGCCGATGTGGTCCGGGACGATCACCCGGTGCGTCTCGCGGAAGGCCTCGACGAGGTTCCTGTAATAGAACGACCAGGTCGGGTTCCCGTGCAGCATGATGAGCACGGGGCCCTCGCCCTCGTCGACGTAGTGCATGCGGCCGCCCTCGACGTCGAGGTAGTGCGGCTCGAACGGCGAAGCGGTCACCACGAGATCCCCGCCATGATCGAAGAGAGCCCGCTGCCGATCCCGAGGAGCGCGACGTCGTCGCCGGCCTTCACGAAACCCGCCTCCGCCGCCATCGCGAGCGTGATCGGCACCGAGACCGAGCCCACGTTCCCGAGCTCTTCGAACGTGGTGTAGGCCTTGTCGGTGTCGAGCCCGAGCGCGCCGAAGAGCGTGAGGTGGTGCGCCTTTCCGACCTGGTGCGTGACCACGCGATCCGGCGCGGCCAGGACCTCCTCGGAGAACGCCGCGTAGTTCTCCTTCGCGAGATCGATCCCCGCGACGAGCAGCGCCTCCGCGTCGGTGTTCATCCCGAGCGCGCTCCCCGCGCCGACGCCCGCGTCCTGCGGCGCGTGGCCCTCCGCGGCGGCGCCACCGCGGCACAGCTCGTGGTGCTGCGTGGCGTTGCGGACGGTGGCGCCGAGGAAGCGGTGGCCCTGCGGCGCGACGTCGTCGCGCGCGAGCAACACCGCGGCCGCACCCGAGCCGATCGTGAGAGACGCGAACGCGCCCTTGATCGTCTTGCGGTTGATCGTCGAGTCGGCGAGCAGACCTGCGATCGTGGAGTCGACGAGGGGCTTGCCGTTCTCACCGGCGACCACGAGACAGGCGTCGATCCAACCCGACTCGATCATGTTGGCGACGAGCACCATTCCATTCAGTACACCGAGGCACGCATTCGAGACGTCGAACACCTGCGCCGAGGCCGGGAGCCCCAGGGCGTGATGCACGACGTTGGCTGTCGCCGGCTCCAGGAAGTCGCGGCACACCGACGCGTGAATCAACGCGCCGATCCGCGCCGGCTCGACGCCGCTCGCCTCGAGGGCGCGGCGGCCCGCGATCGTCGCGACGCCGCTCGGGCGGATCTCTCCCGGCCAGAACCGGCGCGAGCGAATCCCGGTCATCAGCTCCAGGCGACCGGGGTGCAGGCCGATCCGATCGTAGACCGGCGCGAGCCGATCCTCGATCGCATCCGACGTCAGACGCTCGGGCGGGAGCTCGTGACCGAGCCCCGCGATGACCACGCGATCGAACTTCACGTCGTACTCCGAGTCACGAAGCGGAGCCCGCGTCGCCGTGGAGCGCCTGGACACGTTGCGCGGGGCTCATGACCTCGAGGTCGTCCTCCTCCGCGACGAAGGTCCAGACGACCTCGCGGCTGGGAGCGGTGATCGCCGCGACGTGCTGGTTGAAGAACGCGTAGCCGACCTCGCAGACCTGGGTGTCGTAGGCGACGAGCGCGCCGTCCGACCACGCGTCGATGATCGCGGTGCGCGACAGGTGCTGAAGGCCCACGCCCTTCTGCTTGAGCACCGCCTCCTTCGCGACCCACGCGAGGAAGTACGCCTCGAGCGAGTTGCCGCCGAGGATCGCGTGCTCCGCCGCGGTGAGCGCGCCGGCGATCTGGTAGTCCTTCCGCTCGCGGATGAACTCGACGTCGACCGCTACGGAGCGGCGCGCGGTCACGCCCACTACCATCGTCGGTTTGTGCGCGACGCCCCAGTACACGCCCCCCGACGGTACCGGTCGATCGAGGTCATCCTTCGTGAACGCGGGCACTGGCAAACCGCTCGCCACCGCGCTCATCGCCGCCGCGTCCTTCGCGCGCAGCGACAGGTCTTCGACGCGGTCCTCGCCACGCAGCCTCTGCGCCGCGCTCGGGACCGCCACTACATGCGGACGAATCATCTCTCTCCCCCTCTCAGCGAACTGTCGACAATCGACTTGTCGAAGTAGTTCGTGCTCATGCCCGCATCGATCACGATGCATTGGGCGTTGATGCCCGACGAGCGCGGCGACAACAGGAAGGCGACGGTGTTGGCGACCTCCCCCGTCGCCAGTGCCTTCTTTCTCAGTGTCGCGCGCTCCGCGAACAGGTAGCTGTTCACGTAGCCGGGGATGCCGGCCGAGGAGCTCGTCTTGAGGAGCCCTGGGCTGACACAATTGAAGCGAACGTTCTTCTCGCCCTCGCCGGAGAAGCTCTTGGCGAGGAACACCACGGTCGAGTCGAGCGCGGCCTTCACCGGCGCCATGTACCCGTAGTTCTCGGCCGCCATGCGCGTGGTCGAGATCGAAATCGTCACCACCGACGCGTCCTGTTCGAGGTACGGCGAGAGCCCGCGCGCCATCTCGACCAGCGAGTGGCAGGAGATCTGGACAGCCTGCGTGAAGTCGGCGCGGTTCGTCTCATGGAACGGCTTGAAGCCTTCGGAGTAGTTCGCGAAGGCGATCGAGTGGACGAACCCGGCGAGCGGTCCGTGCTCCGTGCCGATCACCCGGCAGGTCTCGGCGAGCGCGGCTTCGTCCTCGACGTCGGCGACGTAGATCGGCCCCGACAACCGCGACGCGAGCTGCTCCTTCCGCTCCGCGGTGTGGACGACGTAGACGACCTTCGCCCCCTCGGCTTCGAGGAGCTGGCCGACGTGATAGCCCACGCTCTTCTTGTTCGAGACTCCGAAGACGACGAACGTCTTCTCCTCGAGGCCGAGAAACGACACGACGTCAGGCCTCCTCCACCAGCATGACCGTGAACTCCAGCGTGCAAGCCACCTTGCCTTCGCAGAGGATCTTCCCGGTCATCATGTGCGCGCCCATCATCGAGCGGACGTGCTCCGCGTGGATCTCGAGGACGTCGCCCGGCTTCACCATGCGCTTGAACTTCACCTTGTTCATGCGCGTGACGACCGGAGCGCCCTGCATGTCGGCGCCGATGCCGAGGCGCGTCGCGACCATGTACGCGCCGGCCTGGAGTAGCGTCTCGCACAGCAGAACGCCCGGCATGATCGGCTTGCCCGGGTAGTGCCCGGCGAAGTGGGGCTCGTCGGCGCGTACCTCGCGGCGGGCGATGATGGTCGTCTCCGTGAGCTCGACGACCTCGTCCACGAACAGGAACGGCTCGCGGTGCGGCAGTACTTCCTTGACCGGCTTCATCT
>JAUHYN010001338.1 GCA_030426505.1 bacterium
CGCTTCCTCGACCTCTTCCACCTTCGCGCGCGCGGGCGGCTCGATCACCGCGGCCGGGCGCTCCGTCGTCGGGCGCGGCACGAGCGCCGCGTGAAGATCCACGTTGCGCTGCTGCACCTCGGTGGTCAGCGTCTGCGTCTCGTAGCCCTCGAGCTCGAGCACGAACGACTTCGTCTGCCCGATCGCGTCGCCGCCGATCCGGTGGACGAGCGGGGTCACACCGATGACACGATCGCCAGCGCGCACCGTCGCGCCGGCCGGTGAGGTCGTCAACCGAACTTGCACGTCCGCGGGCGGCGCCGTCTCCTTCGCCGCGATGCGCTCCGCGTCGTCGCGCGGCGACAGCGCGCGCGTCGCCGCGTACCCCGCCAGGCTCACGAACAACAGCGCCGCGACGACGAGCCACAGCTTGTTCGAGCCCTTCTTCTTCGTGACGAACGAGGGGTCCGGATCGAGCTCGCTCGGGAACGCGGCCGGCGCGGGCGCGGGCGTCGGCGTCGGCAATGCGGGTGGCGCCGAGATCAACCCGGACGGGTTCGACAGATCGATCGGCACCGAGAAGTCCGGCGGGAGCGACAGATCCGGCGGCAGCGTATTCCTGCTCGCGTCCGGGAACGCGTTGAGCTGCGATTCGGTGTGGACGCTGACCCCGGTCATCAACCGGTACGCGGCCTTCAGGTCCGCGATGACCTCGTCCATCGACTGGTACCGCTCGTCGGGGCGCTTCTCCATGCAGCGGCGGATCACGACCTCGAGCTCGGGCGCGAACGGGACGCCCGGCATCACGTCCGCGAAGGTCGGCGGCGCGTCGCGCAGGTGTTGCTCCAGGATCTCGACGCTGTTCGCGCCGACGAACGGCGGCCGCCCGGCCACCATGTTGAACATGATGATCCCGAGCGAGTAGATGTCGGTGCGCGGGTCGACCGGCTTGCAGCGGATCTGCTCCGGCGCCATGTAACGCGGTGAGCCGAGCCACGTGCCGGAGCGCGTCAATTCGGACGGGACGTCGGCCTCCTCCTTCTCGAAGACCTTCACCAAACCGAAGTCGAGGACTTTGACGAAGTCGCTCCCGTCCTGGTCCTCGTCTCGGATCAACATCACGTTGCCCGGCTTGAGATCCCGGTGAACTACCCCGGTCTTGTGGGCAGTACGCAAAGCCCGACAGACCTGCAGCCCGATCTGCGCCACGCGATCGCTCGACAGTCGTATCTGCTGCGAAATCACGCGCGAGAGCGGCTCGCCGTCGAGGTACTCCATCGCCATGAAGAGCTCGCCGTCCTCCGCTTCGCCGTAGTCGTGGACGGTGACGATGTGGCGGTGGACGAGCTTCGCGCAGGTCGACGCCTCCAGGAAGAACCGCTGCCGGAACTCGAGGTCGTCGGGCTTCGAGGTCAGGACCTTCACCGCGACCTTGCGCTCGAGCGGGAGCTGCGTCGCGAGGTAGACGCGGCCCATCCCACCCTTCGCGATCATCCGCTCCAGTCGGTAGCGATTCGCGAGGAGTTCCCCCTCCCTGCGCTCGGGTTTGGTCATGCGCTCCCCTAGGACCTGGGCCTGCGTGACGTCCTCGGGCGCGACGGACACGCTCACTTCTTCCTCGATGTCCGCAATGCCGGCAGCCTCTTCGTTGTCGGCGCGGCCGTTCATCGGGAAATCGAGGATGCCACGTGCCCCGAATCGGCGCAAAGGGGCCCCCGTGACGTTACAGGCGCGTCTGTCCTCCGCAACGGTCGGCATCGGCCCCCACGCGGTCGGACATCCGACGCGTATTCACCGCAGCGGGCTCGGTTGACATCGGTTTTGGGGATGCGTCGTATGGGGGCGGGGGCAACCGGGGGGTGTCTGCGGGCCAATCGCTCGAAGAGCTGACGCGCATCGCACAGTCGCGACCGCAGGACGTCGACGCCTGGACCGATCTCGGCCGGGCGTTCACGGCGGCGGGTGACAGCGCGCGCGCCACGCTCGCTCTGCGACACGCGATGTCTCTCGCCGCGAACGACGCCGCGCGCCTCTCCGATCTCGGCGGCGCGCTCGTCGAAGCCGGCGCCGCATCAGATGCGCTCGCCGCGCTGCGCCCCGGTGTGTCCGCCGGTTCGGTGTTCAACGTCTGCGGCGGCAACCCGGTCACCCTCCAGGACGTGATCGACGCGGTGAGCGAGGCCACCGGCCGCCC
>JAUHYN010001339.1 GCA_030426505.1 bacterium
TCACACCTCGGCTACGTCGGCGTGCTGTTGGCCTTCGTCGCGATCGTCCGGCGCCGCCTGCTCGACATGCAGCGCCAGGTCGCCGACTACGCGACGTCCCTCGATCGTTTGGTCCGCGAACGTGAGGTGATCGTCCAAGACCTCCACGACGGCCTCGGCGGCATCGTCACCAACGTCCGGATGCTCGCGGAGCGCGGTCAACGCGACGGCGCGCCCGGTGCGCTTTCGGCGATCGCGCGCCTCGCCGGGGACGGCATTCACGAGCTACGCACACTCGTGTCCGGCTTCGACGATCTCCCGGAGTCCTGGCCGCGCGTCGCATCCGAGCTGCGACGCACCGGCGCCGCGACGTTCGAACCCCACGCGATCGCCCACAGCCTCGACACCGACTTCGCCGAAGACGCGCCAGCGCCCGAGCTCGCGACCGTGCTCCACCTGTTCCGCATCCACCGCGAAGCGACGACCAACGCGCTCAAGCACGCGGGGGCTTCGGCGGTGCGCGTCCGCCTCGCGGTGTCCGCGGAGGCGTTGACCCTGGAGGTCGCCGACGACGGGACCGGTGCGGGCGACGCGGGAGCCCTCGGGGTGGGGCGGAGCAAAGGGCTCGCTTCGATGCGTGCGCGCGCGATCGCGCTCGGCGGCACACTGACCGTCGCGACCGACGCGGGGACGCGCGTCGTCTTGGAGGCGCCGCTCGGCGCGGGCGGTGCGGCGGGCGACCGTTCACTCGATCGCTAGCGCGCCCGCCCTACCGTTGCCGTTGCACGTGAAGGCGACACGATTCCGCCCGCGGACCTCGACCGCGTGGCCGGGGTTCAGGCAATCGGGATCCACGGCGCGCACGTCGTCGGTGGGCGTGCCGTCCGACGCGAGGGTCGTGATGTGGACCGTGTGATCCATCGTCCCCGTGAACGTGACACGCGGGACACCGCCCTCGACACCGACGTGTACGCCGACGGGTCCCGCCGCCGCGACCGAGTGCCCGGTGAGCATCGGCGGGAGCACGCCGTCCCACTCGAGGAAGTAGACGGCGTTCCCGAGGAAGTTGCTGACGGCGCAGACCGTCCCGTCGCAGTGGATGAGCCTCAGGCCGGGACCGAGCTTCGCGACCGAAGTGAGTTCCGTGCCGTCGAAGTAGAAGATCTCTTCGTCCGTCACGCCGATGAATCGTGTGCCGTCGGCGCTGGGGTGCAGGCTCACGAGTTGTCCCGCGATCTGCGCGGCGACGAGATCCGTCGCGGAGACGAGCGGCACGCCGGAGTCCTCGAACGATCCGAACCCGTCGCTCTCCCAGACGTCGACGTCGCGCGCGCTGACGAGCAGGCGCGTCGTACGCCTGCGGTCCATGGTGTCCTGGATCGGATCGAAGTCGGTCGCGGGGCGGCAGCCGATGCACAGTCGCCAGAACCCGAAGCGATCGTTGTCTCGGTCGTACGAAGCGTACGCGAGCCCGTCGGCGCCGGCCGTGACGAGCAGCTCGGTCTCCGTCCCGTCGTTCGCCTGGGAGCGGACGGAGTCTGCGCGGAACGTCGTGACCGTGTCCGGCGGCATCGGGACTTGTGAATGCACGGTCGATCCGTCCGTGAGGTCCGAGACGATCACGCCGTTACCGGCGGTGATCGCGGCGGGCGTGTCGGGGGGCAGACCGAACGCCCCCGCCACGACGGAGACGCCCTCCGCCATCTCGGGCGCGACGAACGTGCCCTCGACGAGCTCGTCGGCGCCACACGGCTTGCAGATGACCCTGCCGAGGTTGCCGTAGTGCTTCCGAACCGTGGCGGGGAGGATCAGCGTCTCTGGCGCGCGTTCGTCGGTGAGTTGGACGTACTCCCAACGCTCCCGCTGTGCGTTGTAGCTCCTCGGGTAGAGCGTCGCCGTCAGCTCCGCGTCGATCTGCAGATCGAGTACGACGCTCCAGTTGCCCTCTCCCGGTGCGTCGCAGCGGAACGTAGGCATGATCGACAAGCGGTCTTCTTCGTCGACGAGGGTGCCGGTGAGTTCGTCGACGGTGACGCGCGGGATCTCGCCCGACACCGGCGCATCGGTCGCGACTCGGTAGGAGACGATCCGTACCGAGGTCGCCGTGTACTCGGCGCGCTCGTCGAAGCTGTCGAAGAACGGTGTGTCGGGGAGTCGGATCGGGTACGACGCGTCATTGATCGCGTAGGAGAT
>JAUHYN010000184.1 GCA_030426505.1 bacterium
GCGGGGCTTCAACCCCTACGCCACGACCTCGACGATCTCGGGAGCTACCTCATCGCTCAGGGCGCAGTGATGGCGCGCGTCCCTCTGGCGGCGCGGCCCGCGACTCGTCACGACCTCGGGGCATCCGTTCGGACAACAGCCGGCACTGTACCGGGCTGGATCGCCGTCCGGGCGCCTCGGCGAATCGAAGTGTGCGTGACCGCGTTCTGAGGTAGTTCGTCTCCGCGTGGCGTCTGTCGCATTCATCGTCCTGGCCGTCCTCGCCTCCGCCCCAGCGACCGACGCCGAGATCGCGAGCCTCCGCGACCGTATCTCGGCGGCCCCTGACGACGTCGAGCTGCGTATCGCGCTCGACGAAGCACTCGTCGCGCACAAACGCTACGATGAGATCGTTGCGACGTGGGATGAGTACATCGCGCGAAACCCAGAGGATGGGCGCGCGTATCTGGAGCGCGGCGGGACGCACACCCTTCGTCGCGACGCGGCGCCGGCGTTGCGGGACCTAGACCGAGCGTGCAGCCTCGGGCAGCCGCGGGGTTGCGAGGGCGCGACGCAGCTGCGTGCGATGTTCGCGAAGCGCGGCATCGATCCGGCCGGCGAGCGCCGCGTGCGCGCGCCGGCGGCGCCCGCGAAGCCGGCCAAGACCGAGCGCTCGTGGACGTCGCGAATCGTCGTGGGCGTCGCCGTCGCGTTCCTCGTGGCGGGCGGCGGCTTCGTCGCGCGCGCGCTTCGTCGGCGCCGTCAGACGAAGCCCTCCACCGTGGGTGGGCCGCGAGCCCGCAAGGCACGCGAAGAGGCCGCCCAAGGCCACCTGACGAGCGCGCTCGAGTTGCTCCGGTCGACGCCGGATCCCGAGCTTCGCTGGATGCACCTGTCGACCCTGCCGTCCATTGCCCCCGACCACGCGAGGCGACTGGCCTCCGCACACCCGAACGACGTCGCCGCCCAAGTCTTGCTGTCCTCCGCGCTCCTCCAGAGCGGAATGCAAGCGCGGGGCGCCGCGGCGTCGGAGTTCACGACTCGCGAGCAGTTCGCGGCGTTCGAAGCGCTGTCGCGCTCCGCGGTCGAAGTCGCAGAGCGCGCCGCGGCGCTCGCGCCCGACGATCCGCTGCCTTGGTTGCTCCAACTCCAGGCGTGCTACGGGCTCGGGCGCTCGGTCGACGAGATCCGGGCGATCCTCGACGAGGTCACCCGCCGCGCGCCGGGACACTTCGACGCCCATCGAATCGCGGCGCACCTGCTCTCGCCCAAGTGGTTCGGCGACGTCGACACGCTCCTGGAGTTCGCGCGGACGACCGCGGCGAGCGCACCGGACGGGAGCGACCTCCCCGCGATCGTCCTGTACGCGCACTTCGAGCTCTTCATGTCCGCCGCGGCCAAGGACGACGCCGCGGCGACCGCGTACGTGCAACGACGGGAGGTCCGCGACGAGTGTCGCGCGGCGTACGCGCGCTCGCTCGGGCACGCGGCGTACCGTGAGCGCCCCGCGAGCGCCGTCGCTCGCAACCACGTGTGCGGGTGGTTCTACGCGGCGGAGATGAACGAGCTCCTCGCCGCGGAGCTCGACAAGCTCGGGTACGCGTTCACCGGGTCGCCGTGGATACACTTCGGGACCGACGTCCGTCGAGTCTTCGCGGACGCGCGAATCCAAGCGAAGCTCGGCTGACTCACAGCTCGACGTCCGGGAGGAACGCGCCGCGCGCGTTTTCGAGCACGACGAGCGTCGGTCCGTCGATCGCCCGCGGCTGCACGTGTTCGAGGAGCACCGTCGCGAGCGACGTCCAGCCGGACAAACGCACACTGAGGTTCGCGACATCCCCTTCGTCGGTCTCGATCCGCAGAACAGACCAGAGCTCGCGATACCGCACCGCGATCACACGATCCCATCGGAGGTGTCGATGAGAGCGGAGGCCGACGACGCGCAGCAAACCCTCGTCGGTCACGACGTACCGCGTGAAGACGGCGTCGGCGCCAAGCCACATCATGCCGATGGCGAGTGTATCGATGATGATCATCGCGAAGAGCGGGACGTCGCGGCCCCACCCGTGCATGAGTACGACCATCCCGATCGCGGCGACGGTGAGTGCGCCCGAAGCCACGCGCCAGCCGAGCGCATAGGTGAGGACGAGCTCGTCAGCCCGAGCCCGGGCGGACGCCGCACGCGTGCGCGCGACGAATGAGACGAAGATCAGCGAGAACAGCACGCCCGCGGCGAGCTCGAGTCCCAAATCACCGAGCCACTCGGACACGGAAGACATCATGCCACGACCCGCGCCTCACTCATTCGCCGACTCCTTCAACGCGCTCTCGATCGCCTCGGTCGAGCACGAGGGACTCGAACTCCACCATTCGTCGTGTACGCAGGTGTCCCCTGCCGAGCAGCGGGCGTTCGCACGGCGCTTCGCCGAGGCGAGGTCGATGAACCTGCGCCCCGAAGTCGAGGTCGATCCCTGGCTCTCGGGTGCGCCGTCGCCCCGGCGGTGATAGCGTCGCATTCATGGCAGGGATGTCGAAGTGTCGGCTGATAGGCATTCTGCTGCTTTGTTCAGCGCTCGGGTGCGGCGCCGAGACAAACCCATGCCCCTACGAGGTCACCTCGGAAATCCTGCTGCCAGAGGTGAACTCTGCCAATCAGGTCTGGTACGAGGGCAGCGAGGACATCACGCCGGGGGGTGGACCGTACAACCGCATGCGGCTCCGGGTCACCTTCGAAGCCAGCTGTAGAGATCGCCCGTGCTCCCCGCCTGAAGGCGTCGTGGGTTGGGCGACCTCCATGTCGGTGAGGCATCCAGGCCTCGACGGTCCCTTTGTAGAATCGTCACGACTCTCAGTCAGTATCTCCGATCCGCCGCCGCTCCACGTTCCGCCGATCCCACCGGCGCCCGATTGGGTTGGCACGCGAACCATCGACACGGCGTTGGTGGGGCCGATCGTCTCCTTGACGCTTCGGGTGTCCGCTCGTTTCGGGACCGAAGACTGGGAAGATCCCGAGAGTCGGATGGAGGCGGCGGACCGTCTTCGCATGGCCGACTTCAACGGCCTGGCACGTTCGGTGGCGACCTTCTACTGCGAGTAGGACGACCTTCCCGAGCCGCGCGCAGGTCAGGGGTCGCCGCCGTCCTGAGCCGCTGGCGGGCTCCGCGCGGCTATTCGACGCAGAGCAGGATGCGATGGTCCGCGCACGCGCGGGGCGAGTCGTCCACGAGGGCGTCGGCGCAGTCCAGCTCGGCGTCCCATTCGAGCGTGTAGTCGCCGTCGACGAGCCGAATGCTCGAGGTCTGATCCGCCGGCCACTCGAGCTCGATCATGGGATCGGACTCGGCGACGAGCGTCGCCACGGCGGTCCCGACCGGGGCGTAGGCCTCCCCGCCGAGGCTGAACGAGAGATCCGCCTGGATGGTCCGAGCGTCGAGCTGGACCGTGGTCGGTCCTTCGATCTCCACCGTGGTCTCGGCCAGCCCGAACAACGTCGCGTCGCGCCCAACGAGCTGTACGCGGTACGCGCCGGGCATCAGGCCGATTTCCATCGTGTCCCCCGTGACGTCGAACTCCGTGACGAGGTCGACGTCGACCGGGAGGAGTCGGAGCGTAGGGGTCGCGTTCGCGACGAAGAGCGGTTCACCGTCGAGGGTCAGCTCGACGGTGACCTCCACCGGTTCGAGGTCGAAGTCCACGCGCTGGTCACCGTTGATCGAGTTCACGCCCTCGAGCACACGCGCCGGCCCGCAAGGTAACTTGCGCTCGGCGTCCGGACACGAACTCGGAACGTAGTACGTATCGTAGATGGCCGGCGGGACGCTCGATCTGAACTCGGCCCAGCCCGTCTGGCTATCCATCCGGACCGGCATCGACTGCGGTTCGACGACGCCGGTGGGATCGACGACGACGATCGACGCGTCGTCGATGGCGACCGGGAAGCGGCCGCCGTCGTAGCGGGCGACACCCACGAAGTCGCGCGACCGCTGGTCGAAGGGCGCGATGGGGACGTACACGGTCTCGCCATTGATCTCCACGTCCTCGCGGACGCGATGGAGGTGGCCGTCACCGGCGAAGTCGACGTGAATGTCGTAGTGGCCTCCAAAGACGTACGCCTCGGCTGTATCGCTGCCGGGCGGAACGGAGACCCCCCCGCCTCGATCGCCGAACCGCGGCACGAGGACGACCGCCCCTCTGTCGTCGAACGCCACCGGACCTGCGCCGTCGGTGATCCGAAATGTCACGGGCACGGGCTCGATGTCGACCGTCGTCTCGACGTCACCCCGCACATCCGTCTCGCCGGTGAGCTCGCCCGTCCCGCAGCCGATCGGCTCCCGGCATCGCTGCAGGGTCGATTCGAACGCCGCGCGGTAGCGGCCGGGCGGGACGAAGTAGGTGTCGCTGTACCCCGTAAGTGCGCCGTCGTCGTCGATGAGGCGGATGTATTGGTTGGCCTCCAGCGCTCGCGACGGGACGAGGGTCCAGCGCGCGACGGGGAGGACGAAGTCCCCGCCCTCGCCGTCGGCGATGTCGAGCGTCCCGAACGAGCTCGGGTGCGTGTTGGGATAGCCGACTCCGCGGCTGAGCCGAACGTCATATCGGCCCGCGATGATCTCCGCCCTCCAGTCGAGCCGGTGACCGTCCCGGTCCGTCCGAGACCTGGGCGCCCCGACGTACGGATCGCGCGGCACGAGCTCGACGGTGACCGAGCCCATCTCGCCCGGCGCATCGAGTGTCAGCGTACCGCTCGCCGCGATGGACGGCTCCACCGGGATGGCGTTCGAGCCAGGCCGGAGGCCCGTACAGGTCGGCGCGGGCGGCGGCTCCGGGGGCGCCGGGTTCAGCTGGAGCGTCTCGCTCGAACACGCCGAGATCGCGACGGCGGCACACACGAAGTAGCGCGTGGATCCCACAGGGGACTATTTGGCTGCAGCGGCCCGGTTTTATCCATGGAAAACAATGAAAACGCCCGACCAGAGTGGGTTACGGGACAGGACATTCAAGCGAAATTCCGCAGTTGCCTCCGCGCCCGCGCCGCGCCGCTCCTCTGCGTTCCGACAGCCGAGTGGTATCGTCCGGGCGGTGAGGAGCTGGCTCGCACCGTCCATCCTTGCGGGTGTCGGGATCGCCTTTGTAAGTCTCGCCGGCGTGTTCTGGGCGCAGAGTGACTCGTCGTCGTCCTGGCCGACGACGACAGGTCGAGTCGTCTCATCGCGTGTCGTGAAGAGCCGGATCCGCCGTCATGAGCCGGGGCGTGAGCCTCGCACTCATGTGTACGGAGCCGACGTGCGCTACGAGTACGAGGTCGGCGGGCGGAGCTACACCAGCCAGCGGATCGCGCTCGCCAACGTCGCGTCGAGCGATCGGAGCGCTGCGGAAGGGCTTGTGGCCCGATATGCGGAAGGAGAGGTCGTCGAGGTCTCCTTCGATCCCGACAACCCGGCGAGCGCCGTGCTCGAGCGGTCAGGCGGCGGTCTTCTCGTCGCGCCGATGTTGTTCGCGGGCATCGTCGCTTTCGGGATGGCCGCGCTGTTCATTTTCTTCGAACGACGGGCCCGCCGGGTGACGGCCGACGCCGACGAGGAAGCGACGGCTCGCGCGATGGCCGTCGCCTCCCTCCCGCGGTTCGATGCTCCGGAGCCGGCGGAGCGTGCGCGGCGCACGCTCCTCAGGGGCGAGCGGATCGAAGATCGCGAGGCCGCCGTCGCGCTGAACGGCTACCTTCGAACCGCAATAGGAGGCGACCGAGAACGCGCCGAGGCGTGCTTTCGGCTCGTCGTTGCTCCCGAGCACCACGATCTCACGTCGACGCGAACGTCAGGCGGCGAGTGAGCGCAGGACCGAGATCGGAAACGCAACTGCGAGTGCCAGCAGCGCTACGCCCCACATCATCGAGCCTTCACCCGATCCGCCGCCTGGCTCCAGAACCGACAGCTCGGGTCGATCCGGATCGTACGAAACCTGGACGTCCGAGCCGACCGGATACCGCGCCACGACCTCTTGCGCGGCTTCGCCCTTCGTATACTCGACCACCGCCTTCGTCCCATCGTTCGTCGTCTTCGACGCGCCGGCGAACGTCACGTTCGCGCCGGTGTGCTCGACACCGTCGATGACGTAGCGGAATTCGACGTTGGCGGTGTACCGAACACGACGTCGCGGCCCGACCGAATTCTTGCGGGGTCGCCGTGTGGTCTCGTGGCGCTCGACGCTGCTCTTCACGATCGTGCCGCGTACTCGAGGCCAGCGCATGCTGGCCTCCGCCGTTTCGGTCATCCTCACCGCATCCAGGATGAGTACCGTGCCAAAGCATGCGCTCGAGATCGAGACGACCACCACCAGGAGCGTCATCGGGCTCACGTAGCGCTTCCAGCGAGGATGCGAACGGAGCAAACGGACCGCCTCGTCCGGCCGGCCCTTCGACATCGCTGAGTTCATCTGATCGCGCAGCGCCTCGTAGCCTCGGATGCGTTCGAGCACGCGCCGCACCGACTTCGGCACCTTCCGCTTTCCGGCTTCTCCGGCGTCGAGGATCGACCGCTCGCACTTCGAGATCTCGGACGCGTCGACTCTGAGCAAGCCCATGGCCCGATCATGCCACGTCGAATGGGAAGCGTTGAGTATGTCGATGAAACGCTCGCCTCGCTAACCGCGCAGGTACCCCTTGGCCTGAATTTGCCTGCACCGCCACGTCCCGCGCGCGATGATTTCAGGCCCCGCGATTACCTCGTGCTCGTCGACCACGTAGAAATGCGGCGCTTCCAGCAGCGCGCGCCCGGGTCCGGTGAGTTCGTCGGCCCACAGGTCGAGGAGCAGGGCGCGGTTGTCCGCGTCCTCCGCGAGCGCTTCGACGATCCGTCTGCGCGTCGACGCCGGAACGCCGACGCGGTGGAACGGCAAGAAGCTCGCGTCGTCCCAGTCGACCGCGACGTGGATGTCGGGCGAGAGCCGCGCGTCGAGCTGCGGCGCGGCGAGCTCCGGGTTGCGCTGAGCGCGCAGGCGCTCGAAGCGCTCGCGCGCCGTGAGGGGACGCGTAGGATCGGCGGGGCCGGCTTCGGCGCGAAGGCGGAGGCCGACACGAGCCAGAATCGCGCTGATGAAGAACGCGTTGATCTCGTGGAACTGCTCGCCCTCGTGCTCGGTCGCGTCGGGCCAGCCGTCGAACGGGTAGGTCAGGTCCTCTTCGTCGTCGACCTCCGGGTTGGTCGCGAGCGCGCGCATGTGCTCCTCGTAGGGCGGCACCTGGCGCGCCTCGAATCGCTCCCACGCGTTCTCGTCGAGCGTATCGTGCAGCGCCAATGCGTAGGAGTTGGACATGACCGTGAGCCGGAACCGGCGATAGTCGCCCTTCGGCCAGCGCAACACGTCCGCACGGTAGTACTCGTAGACCGTCGTCTCGAGCTGCTCGAACCAACCCATGGCGCACCGAACATAGCGCCGATAGGCGACGAAGAGGGAACGTGTCTTCAAGTCAACCGGCGCGCACGCGGTTCGCGTAGCGGCGCGGCGGCAACCCGAACTCGCGTTTGAAGGCCCGGTTGAACGCAGACTCGGAGTCGTAGCCGACCTCCGCCGCGACCTCGACGACCGACTTGCTCGACGCCTCGAGCGCGCCCGCCGCCGCACACAGCCGCCACCGCGTCACGTACGCCGCCGGTGGGACGCCGAGGAATCGCGCGAACCGCTCGAGGAGGACCGTCGTGGAGGTGTGGGCCTCCGCGGCGAGCGCGTCGTTCGTCCACTTGCGCGCCGGCGTCGCGTGGATCGCCGCGATCACGCGACCGACGACAGGGTCACGCGCCGCGGCCATCCACCCCACGGCGTGGTCGCGCTGCTGGAAGGCGTGGCGCCGCAGGGTCTCGACGAACAGCGCGTCGGCCATCTTCGAGAGGAGCGCGGCGGCGCCCGGCGCCTCCTCCTCGGCCTCCGACGCGAGGTGCTCGACGGAGCGCACCACCCAGCCGTCGGGGTCGTGCCGAACGACGAACGGCGAAGGCAGGCCGTCGAGGTACAGGCGCTCCGCCGGCGGCGGGCACGCGAAGAAGCCGCAGATGATACGCGTCTCGTCTCCCGTCCCGCCGATCGTGATCGAGCTCGGCCGTCCGGACCGCAGCTCGTCGATCGGCGCGCGACTCTCCGCGATTGTCGCGGGCCCACCGCCGCGAACCTCGTGCGCCTGTCCCTGGGGGAACACGATGACGTCGCCGGCCGAGACCACCGCGTCACGCCCGTCCACGCGGACATCCGCCCGGCCCGCCGTGACGAGGTGGAAGTGGAGCAGCCGCGTATCGGGCGACGCGAACGCCGGCCCCGCGGCGGACGAAGCCGGCACCGAGAAGCCCCACGGCGCGCGGCAGCGCAGACGATAGAACGTCGCGCTCGTGAACCGGACCGCCGCGAGGGCCTGCGAGAGCGCGTCCACGTCGCGACTCTTCGGCCACCTCCGACGCCCGGGTCAAGTGATCCGGCGCCTCGGGCAAGTCGCCGCGGACGCGGCTCGATAGGGTGCCCGACGATGAGCGTCGCCTTCGAGATCGCCCAGCGCCGGGCCCTCGATCGCTTCGAGCTCGACGCCGAGTCGCGCTTCGTGGACGTCGCCGCGATCCGAGGGCGCGCGCATGTCCTCGTCGTGGGGCACGGCCCCCCGATCGCGATGCTGAACGGCATCGGGTGTCCCGCCGTGATGTGGGCGCCCCTGATCGCTCGGCTGACGGGCTATCGGATCCTCGCGATCGATCGGCCCGGCTGCGGGCTCACGTCCCCCGCCGCCCCCACGACAACGACCGTGCGTGCGCACGCCGTCGACTTCCTCGTCCAGACGCTGGACGCGCTCGCGCTGGACCGCGTTCCACTCGTGGCGAGCTCGATGGGATCGCTGTGGTCCACGTGGCTCGCGCTCGACCGTCCGGAGCGCGTCTCGGCGCTCGCGCACGTCGGGACACCAGCGCTGGCGCCCGGCACGAGCGCGCCGTGGCCGATGCGTCTGATGTCGGTCCCGCCCATCGGGCGCCTCCTGGGGCGCCTGCAGCCGCCGTCGCTCGCGCGGATGAACCGCACCGCCAAGATGGTCAACGTCGACCTGGAACGCCAGCCAGAGGTGCGCGCGGCGATGGTGGCGAGCGAGGCGAACGAAGGCGCAGAGGCGAGCTTCCTCGCGCTGCTCGAGGCTTGCGTGCGGCTCCGAGGTGCACGCCCCGAGGTCGCGCTGACCGAGACTCAGCTCGAACGCGTCGGCCAGCCAGTCCAGCTCGTGTGGGGCGACGCCGATCCATTCGGCGACCTCACCGTGGCGGAGCGCGTCGCGGCGTGCCTACCCGACGCACGCCTCGACGTCGTGCCGGGCGGGCACGCGCCGTGGATCGAGCGACCGGAGCAGGTCGCGGCGTTACTCCTCCGATTCCTCGACGAGCAGCCGCGTGAGCGATGAAGAAAGATCGAAGTCGATCGAGAAAAATCCGAGTTCCATGCACTCACCCTGCGATGACGAAGACTCCGATGGCCGCGATCGCGGCCTGCGCATCCCTTCTTGCCGTGGCCTGCGGTCCGACCGACGTCGAACAGGACGTGGAGGTCGGGCTGGACCATGCCGCGCCCATCTACGTGCCTCCCACCAAGCTCGTCACGGAGGCGACCTGGGGTGGTGACTACACTTGCTGGCTCAACGACCAACACATCTGCGACAGGAGCACGATGCTCCTGGACTGGTGCGACAACCGGAACCCAGGGCCGGTCGTTTGCGATCGTCCGGACCCGTACGAGATGGTCGGTCGGCTGTCGAACGGTTGCACCGGCACACTGATCGGCAACAAGTTCGTACTGACCGCGGCGCACTGCGTCGTGAACAACGACAACACGCTCAAGGCCTCCTCGCTGACGTTCGTATCCGTTCAGCGAACCCCGTGGTTGACGAGGCGTCCTCGCCGTCCCGAGCCGCTGGCGACCGCTATCCCCGGTCGAGCGTGAGTTGCCGAAATGGGTTGGCCGCGAGGAGCGCCTGGACGTCTTCGCGGGCCGCCGTTTGCTCCCAGTACGCGGGCGCCAATTCCAGCACGCGATGAACCGGCCACTCGGGGAGCAGACAGAGCAGGTCGCGCAGGTAGCTCCACGGCTCCAGCCCGAGCATCCGGCAACTCGCGAGCAGTGACGTGAAGACGCTGTTCGCGCGCGCGCCGTCGTCGCTCCCCACGAAGATCCAGTTCTTTCGACCGACGGCCTGCCGACGGAGCTCGCGCTCCGAGACGTTGTTGTCGAGCGGAAGCCGACCGTCGTCGAGGAAGCGGCAGAGCCCCTTCCGTTGGTTTCGTGCGTAGCGCACGCCGTCGTAAATCGGCGTCGACTCGAGCAAGTTCGGCCACTCGTCTTCGCACCACGCGAAGAAGCGTTCGACGATCGGTTTCGAATGTTTGCGCCGGATCCGTTCTCTCTTCTTCCGCGGCGCGGTCGCGATCGAACGTTCGACCTTGAAGAGCATGCCGATCATCCCGAGCGCGGCGCGGGCGCGTTCGGGATCGGAGCCGAGGGCTTTGAAGAAGTATCGTCGCGCGTGCGCCCAGCAGTTGACCTCGACGACGTCGCCACGATCGTACAGGTGGTCATAGACGACGTGCGCGTCCGCCACGAGGTAGCCCTCGTACCCCGCGAGGATGCTGTCGACGGCGTCGGTCGTATGGTCGCGCGTGTACTCGAACAGCACGTGCTTCTCGGGCGCTACCATCACCCAGAAGTGCGCGCGCCGGCATTTGTCCTTCGC